>JAZNAM010000060.1:0-6219 GCA_045586515.1 Eubacteriales bacterium | reverse complement strand
GATCCGACTTGGTGCATATAGCGCTTGCTGGTCTCGCTGTCGATACCGTCAAGCATCTGTGCCTCGCCCAGCGTGCCGAGCGTTGCAACGGTCATAACCTGGGTCTGACCGCGGGTGAAAAGACCGGAGCCGTGGGTGCGGGGAAGAAGGCCGACCTCTGCACCGAGAGGACGGATCTGGTCCATGCGACGGCCGTCTACGCGCTTCTTGTCAACGAGCAGCCAGTTGCGCACGATCTTCTTCTGCATCTTGTAGAGAAGCTCCTCCATCTGGGTGGACAGGTTCTCGTACTTCTCGGAGAATTTCTCTACGATTGCGTCGTAGATGGGAGCAACGCGTGCGTCACGGACGGTCTTGTCGTCGGTGTCGAGTGCGTGCTTGAGATCTTCCTCGCAGAATGCGAAGATCTCGTCGAACATGTCGTGATCCAGCTCGCAAGAGGGGTAAGCAAACTTGGGCTTGCCGATCTCGTCAACGATAGCATTGATGAATACAAGCAGATCCTTGATCTCGCGGTGAGCGAGCATGATCGCGTCGTACATGGTAGCGTCATCCACCTGGTTAGCGCCCGCCTCGATCATAACGACCTTCTCCGCAGAAGCGGCAACGGTCAGCTGAAGATCGCTCTTCTTATTCTGCTCAGCGGTGGGGTTGATGACGAGCTTGCCGTCAACCAGGCCAACGAGCGCGCCACCAATCGGGCCGTTCCACGGAATGTCCGAGATGGAAAGGGCGATGGAAGCACCGATCATTGCGGTAACCTCGGGAGAGCAGTCGGGGTCAACGGACATCACGGTGAGGGTGAGTGCCACGTCGTTGCGCAGATCCTTGGGGAACAGGGGACGAATGGGGCGGTCGATCACACGGGAGGTGAGGACTGCTTTCTCGGAAGGCTTACCCTCGCGCTTGAGGTAGCCACCGGGGATCTTGCCTGCGGCATACATTCTCTCGTCAAAGTCGACGGAAAGGGGCAGGAAGTCGATGCCGTCACGAGGACGGACGGAAGCGGTCGCACAGCAGAGAATTGCGGTCTCGCCGTAGCGCACAAGGCAGGAGCCGTTCGCAAGGCCTGCAAGCTTACCCGTCTCAACAACGAGAGGTCTGCCTGCCAGCGTGTAACGGAACACCTTGTAGTTCTTGAACTCCATAGGGGTGCTGATAGCATTTGCGGACATGAAAAGTCCCTCCTTGAATTTAGTTTATTTTCACCCAAGGCGACTTAACAATTAAATACGCGCTCCTCGACCGACAAGCGCATATTTAACTGCTAAACCGCCTCTTGGGAGATTGAAAAATGGAATAGGAGTGCAGAGCAGAGCAAACGCCCTACTCCGCACTCCTTTGACATTACTTGCGCAGGTTCAGCTTCTCGATGATCGCGCGGTAACGCTCGATATCGATCTTCTGCAGGTAACCGAGAAGGTTACGTCTGTGGCCGACCATCTTCAGCATGCCGCGACGGCTGTGGTGGTCCTTGTGGTTTGCCTTCAAATGCTCGGTAAGAGCATTGATGCGGTAGGTCAGAATTGCGATCTGAACCTCAGGAGAACCAGTGTCGCCCTCGTGGGTGGCATACTGCGCAATAATGGCTTGCTTTTCTTCTTTCAGCATGTTCTTTTTCACCTTTCATTAAATTTGCGAGCACCCGGCGGCAGGTTGGTGAATGCCGATATCATCGGTCTTGTCCCGCTACTGAGCGAACGCATGCGAATGGTATTATAGCATACTTTTTTTTATTTGTAAAGTCTTTTTTTGAAAATTTATAGATAAATCACGTTTTTCGCCGTAAAAAAATGCCGGCAGCGCCTGTTAGAATCAGGAAAAACGCGAAAAGTGTGCGCAACAGAGATTGGGGAAGCACACCGGCCAGTGCAGAGCCGATAAAGGCGCCGAGGATTCCCGTGGGAAGCAAAAGCCAGACGGCGCGAAGTGGAGGTGTGCGCAAAAGATGCACGAGGAGTGCCGCCCCTGACGAGAACAGGAAAAATGCCAGAGAAACGCCTTGCGCTTGCAGTTGAGGAAGTTTCTCGATAAGTGTAAGATAGATGACGGGAAGTCCCGCACTGCCTACACCAAGGCCGGACAGAGTAGCGAGTGCGAGAAAAACGAGGAATGCGCCGATCATAACAGCATTACGATGCCTGAAACTAGCACAAGTGCAGAGAACAGACGGGAAAGGGCGGTGGGGGTAAGTTGGCGCAAAAGCCACGCGCCGAGCGCACCACCTATTATGGCGGGGAGTGCGATTTGCGCAATGCGGGTTGCCTCAAGATGCCCCATGGCGCGGTAGCGAAATATGGTGAAAAGTGAAACGGGCAGCATCACGCAAAGCGCGCTTACGTAAACGGCGCGCGGGTCTTGCAACGTGCCTTTTTGCACACGGCGCAGTCCGATCACCAAAACAACACCGCCACCCGCACCAAGTAGTCCGTTGAGTAGTCCCGCTATTACGCCAAGTAGGCAAACGGGTAGTGTTTTTTTGAAAAATGTGTTCATAACAGACCTCCGTACTGCGAAATACATAGGGGACAAAAAAAGCGCGAAAATATTAAAATATGTTCTTGTATTCACAATAATATAGTGTTATACTATATATTAGAGTTTAGCAAAATTTGTCGCTTACTACATAGTTTGCAAACGCACATCCCCCTTCATTCGCGGGAATTTCTTGAAAGGATACGGCGGTATGAAAAACGAAAAAAAGAACAGTAACAAGACCTCGGGGCGCGTCACGCAACGCAGCAGTTCAAGCCTTGGCGCACAAAAAAGGACGCCAAGGGATGTAACGCCCGAGCGTATAGATAACGCACAAAGAAACGCCAAGCGCGCCACGCTTAAGGTGGGTGATAAGAAGAAAGCGTCCGCTAAGCAGAAAGCATCAAAGGGACGCAAGCGCCAAAGTGGCGGTGATCCCAACAGCACGGTCAATCAGCTTGTTCCATATGCGCTGGTATGTCTTGCCCCCTTTGCGGCACTCAGCTTTATTTTGCGTGATTTCTTTGACCTCGGCAGTTCAATGGGCGCATTCGGCAGTTTCCTTGCTGATTTTCTCTGCGGCCTTTTGGGTGTGGCGGGTTATATTGTGCCTGTGTTTATGATGGTGCTCGGTATTCGCTGGCGACGCCTTGTAAAGAGCGGCGCGCTTACGCGAAAGCTGTTGCTTTCCGTTGTGTTTGTGGTGCTGCTTTCTGGTATCATTCACGTATTTCAAGACGCAGGCGCGAGGGGCGTGACCGAAATGTCGCTTCGCACCTTGTATGGCGACGGTGTGATGATGATGGGCGGCGGCCTTATCGGTGGATTTGTCGGTGAGTGGTTTGGATTTGTTTTCCGCTTGCTTGGCACTTGCCTGCTTTGTATTCCGCTTTTATTGATCGTTGGCATTTATCTCGTAGGTCTAACTCCTGTCGAACTCTATGAGCGTATCGCCTACAAGGCGGGTGAGCTTAAAGAGAAGATGGAGGAGCGACGCAGCACCCGAAATCAAGAGGACATGAACAAGAACGAAATTGCAACCGAAATGACTGACGCCGATGTCTCTTGCGCACAAAGCGCACATCCCACCTGGCGTCGCACGCGCACGACTTCCTTAGCTGAAGCGCGTGGTAAGAGTAATGAATATTTCACGTTTGAAGACGAGGAGGATGCAACGGCAGGATCGGAGGCTTATCGAGAGGTTGTCGATATTGCCGAGGATGTTCCAGCTGCACCCGAGCACCCCACCTGGCGTCGCCCTGTCACGGGAAATGCGGCTGTCGGTAACGCCGCTGTTGCGGCAGGATTGGATGGCGAGGTGGTGGATGCACCGTTCTCTCCCCAGTATTACCAGAAGGTATATGATGGCGCGGAGATCGCCCACGGCGAGTCGCGCGTGACCGATGCGGGCTTTGGCGCGGGGCTTGTGGGCGAAGGCGCTGTATCATATGGCGAATCCCGTGTGACCGACCCTGGCTTTGGCGCAGGTCTTGTGGGAGAAAGTGCACCCGTTTTGCATGGCGAGTCGCGTGTGACGGATGCAGGTCTTGGCATGGGATATGCCGGTATGACCGATGATAGCGAGCCCGTGGTGCACGGTGAATCTCGTGTGACGGAGGCAGGCCTGGGCCTCGGCTATTCAGACAGAAACGATGCGAGCGAGCCCGTGGTACACGGCGAGTCGCGCGTGACCGATCCCGGATTCACTCCCGAGCGTTTGGCAAACCTTGCGGCAAACAACCGCGAGCCGGGTGAATCTCGTGTGACTGACCCCGGATTTTGTGGCGCAAACGGGGAGGTGGAACTCGCAAAGAACGGCGAGTCTCGCTTGACGCAAGCAGGCTTTGACGGCACGCTTGGTGGCGGTGTGGAACTCGCCAATCCCGGAGAGTCTCGCCTTACGGAAGCGGGCTTTGACGGCACGCTTGGCGGAGAGGTCAAACTTGCTACCCCGGGCGAATCCCGTGTGACAGATCCCGGTATTGGCGCGGAATGCGTTTCAATGGCGGAACAGAGCGCAGAGCAGAATGACTCCCACCTCACAGAGCCTTCCCTCGGCACGGTGTTTGGTGATCGCTATGCAGAGGTCGCAGGGCGCCATTCCGCCATGTATGCAGGTGCGGCTACCGCAGTCGCATTGGATAATAGCATCAGCATGGACAGCATCAAAAACGCGGTGGAAACCGAACCCGAACCTGAAACGCATCCTTATGTATATCCTACGACGGATTTGCTCAACGAGGACATGAACAAAAAGAATGCGGATCACTCTAAGGAAATCGCGGAGAAGATCAGTATTCTGCGCAAAACCTTGGCGGATTTCCGTATCAATATCAAGGATCAGGTCGATTGCTTCCGCGGCCCTACCGTTACCAGATACGAGGTGCGCTTAGAGGGTGGCGTAAGTATGCGACAGATTCAAAACCGCATCGACGATATTTCGCTGTATATGGCTGCCCCGGTGCGTATTGCCGCCGTGCAAGGCAAGCCTGCAGTTGGTATAGAGGTGCCCAACACCGTGCGTGATACCGTGTATATGCGCACCATGTTGGAGTCCGACGCATTCCAGAACTCCAAAAAACTTATGGAAGTGCCGCTTGGCCTTGATATTGGCGGCGTCGTGCAGATGTGCGACCTTGCCGCAATGCCTCACCTGCTTATTGCGGGCACGACCGGTTCGGGTAAATCCGTCTGTATCAACTCGATTTTGCTCAGCCTTATTTATAAGACAGGGCCTGAGGATCTTCGCCTGATTCTCATTGATCCCAAACAGATCGAATTTGCTCCTTATGAGCATATTCCGCACCTGTATATGCCGATTGTGACGGATATGCAGCGTGCCGCCGGCGCATTGGCGTGTGCTGTGCAGGAAATGGAGCGCCGCTTCTCATTGCTCAAGGATGTAGGCGTGCGTGATATTGCCTCCTACAACGAGGCGGTGAAGAACGATCCTGATCGCGAGCATTTGCCCCGCATTCTCATCGTGATTGACGAGTTTGCGGACCTGAAGATGAGCTGTGCAAACAATGACCCCGAAAATTTCACGTGCCGCCTGGCGCAGAAGGCGCGCGCAGCAGGTATACACCTGATTATCGGTACGCAGCGTCCTTCCGTTGACGTTATTACGGGTAAATTGAAAACCAATATTGCATCGCGTATCGCGTTTATGGTCAAGCAACAGGTTGACTCACGCACCATTCTTGATATGAACGGTGCGGAGATGCTGGCAGGTCGCGGCGATATGCTGTTTGCCCCTGCCAATTCGCAGGATAAACAACCGCGTCGTATTCAGGGCGCGTATGTGTCCGACAGTGAGCTGGAGCGCGTGATCGCGCACGTGCGCCGCCACAATGATCCTGTCCGCTACAATCAGGCGTTTATGGAGCAGATTGAGGTCGAAATGGCGCGTGCTGCAAGCGCGGGCAAAAAGGACGATTTCGACGATCTTGATACAAACGAGGATGGCGAGGACCCCAAGTTTATCGAAGCGGTGGAGCTTGCCGTGCAGACGCAGAAGGTTGCGACCTCGCTTTTACAGCGTCGTCTTGGTGTGGGGTACGGTCGTGCTGCCAAGATCATTGATCGCATGGAGGAGCTGGGACTTGTATCCCCCGCGGAGGGCAATAAGCCACGCAAATTGTTGCCTGCCGCACAAGGGTACCTTGATCACATGGAGGCCATTGGCCGAAGCGATTTCGACGAGGATTAAACCAAACCGCAAAAAATCCCCCCCGCAGTGCGGGG
>JAZNAM010000059.1:0-11215 GCA_045586515.1 Eubacteriales bacterium | reverse complement strand
GCTAAGACCCGTGAAAAGTGCCATCGTAAGGCAGGAGATGATCGAGCCGACGTAGGACTCGGTCAGGTCAGAGCCCATGCCAGCGATGTCGAAGTCGGAGGCCAAGCGGTCTTAGGAAGACAATAGTAGGCCTCAACTCCTTGGCTCACAGAACGACATGGCTACGATCCGACTTGCTAAGACCCGTGAAAAGTGCCATCGTAAGGCAGGAGATGATCGAGCCGACGTAGGACTCGGTCAGGTCAGAGCCCATGCCAGCGATGTCGCCTACGTTGTCACCTACGTTATCTGCGATGGTTGCGGGGTTACGGGGGTCATCCTCGGGGATGCCTGCCTCGAGCTTGCCGACAAGGTCTGCGCCAACGTCAGCTGCCTTGGTGTAGATACCGCCGCCGACACGTGCGAAGAGCGCGATGAGCGAGCAGCCAAGGCTGTAACCCGTGAGGATCTGAATGGGTGCATGCACGTCACCCGTGAGCAGGTAAACGACAAGGAAAATGCCGCAAAGGCCGAGAAGGCCGAATCCTGCAACGGAAAGGCCAAGTACGGCGCCACCGCTGAACGCAGTCTTGAGTGCGCCCGACATGCCCTCCTCTTTCGCCTTCATCGCGGTTCTTGCATTGGCCTTGGTCGCGATAGACATACCGATCCAACCAGCCAGTGCCGAGAAGCACGCGCCGACAACGAAGCAGATTGCTGCCTGCCAGCCGATGCCCTCCGCACCCTTCAGTGCGGGAACGAAGCCGAGCAGCGCGAGCAATGCGCCCACACCGACAACAAAAGGAATGATGAGTTTGTATTCACGAATAAGGAACGTCATCGCGCCATCGTGAATGTAGTGTTGGATTTCCTCTACCCTCTTGTCTGCGATCTTCAGACGGGACACCTTGCGGAACAGTACGAATACGTAGCAAAGCGTGATCACCGCCGCGAACGCAACGAGAAGAAGCGGGAGATAGATTGCTTGATCCATGTTTTTTCTCCTTTTCAATATTTTTTAGGCTACAATATTATATCACGCGCCCGTATGAGTGTCAAGCGCATTTCCAAACCGCGCATTGCATTTTATGACAGTTCGCCCGAAACCACCTCATGCGATCCCACCAAAAAAAGCGCACCGTTATAGCACTAATTCCCTTTTTGGACACATTTTAAAAGAAAAATCGCCGCTTTTTGTGCAATCGACTTGACAAACGCACCGAAAAGTATTATACTAATAGCGTTAAAAGCTATGAGGAAGAAAAGTACCGATCGTGATCACTCACAGAGAGCGCGGGTGGCTGAGAGCCGCGCAGCAGAGCGTACGGGAAGAACACTTCGGAGCCGCAAGCCGAACCGCGAGATGCGCAGTAGGTGCGACGCGGACTGCGCGTTACAGCAGTGAGCTTCCCCGATGGGGAGCGTGAGGTGACCGTTATTACGGTAAGATAGGTGGTACCGCGAACGCAGTCGTTCGTCCTATTGTTGGACGGGGCGATTGCGCTTTTTTATTGCCAATTTTAAGAAACGAGGAGATACAGATGAAACACACCGACATTCGCGACATTATGGAAAACGGCGCGCTGGTAGGCAGCGAGGTCACCGTTTGCGGTTGGGTTCGCACCGCACGCGACTCCAAGAACATGGCCTTTGTTGAGCTCAACGATGGCACGACCTTAAAACATTTGCAGATCGTGGTGGACAAGTCCACCTTGACGCCCCCTGACGCGGCAACGCATCTGGGCGCTGCACTGCGTGTAGTCGGCACACTTGTCCCCTCGATGAACGGCAACGGCGTGGAGATCAACGCCACCGCTATTGACGTGCTGGGTGACTGCCCCTCCGATTACCCCCTGCAAAAGAAGTTCCAGAAGCTTGAAACCCTGCGCGAGATCCCCCATATCCGTGTGCGCACCAACACCTTCAACGCTGTTTTGCGCGTGCGCTCCGTGATGGCGGCGGCACTGCACCGCTACTTCCAGGAGAACCATTACACCTATATCAACACGCCCCTGCTCACGGGCTCTGACTGTGAGGGTGCAGGCGAGGTGTTCCAGGTCACCACCATCGGTTACAGCAACGAGTACAAGAACGCCGAGGACTACTACGCCGACGACTTCTTCGGTCGCCGCGCAGGCCTCTCCGTTTCGGGTCAGCTTGAGGGCGAAGTTGCCGCAATGGGCCTTGGCAAGATCTACACCTTTGGCCCCTCTTTCCGTGCAGAAAATAGCAATACCCCCAGACACGTGGCGGAATTTTGGCACATTGAGCCCGAGGTTGCCTTTGCCGAGCTTCCCGACATTATCGAGATCGCAGAGGAAATGATCAAGTACGTTATCCGCGACGTGATGGAAAAATGCCCTGCCGAGCTCGCCTTCTTTGAACAACGTTTTGAGAAGGGTCTGCTTGCCAAACTGCAAAGCGTGGTGGACAACGATTTCGCCATCGTGGACTACACCACCGCCATCGAGCAACTAAAAGCATCGGGCGTGAAGTTCGAGTACCCCGTGGAGTGGGGCCTTGACCTGCAGACCGAGCACGAGCGCTATATCACCGAGCAAATCTACAAAAAGCCCGTATTCCTTACCAACTACCCCAAGGATATCAAGGCGTTCTATATGAAGCAAAATCCCGATGGTCGCACCGTTGCCGCCACCGACCTGCTCGTACCCGGTGTGGGCGAGATCATCGGTTGCTCTGAGCGTGAGGCGGACTACGACAAGCTGATCGCCGCCATGGAAGCGCGCGGCATGAACCTTGCCGACTACCGCGACTATCTTGACCTGCGCCGCTTCGGCTCTGTGCCGCACTCGGGCTTTGGCCTTGGTTTTGAGCGCATCATCATGTACGTCACGGGCATGTCCAACATTCGCGACGTCATTCTCTACCCGAGAACCGTCGGCAACATTCGATAAGAGAGGAATTTTCCATGTCTGAACTCATTTTCCCGCAAGGGTATGACCCCAAGCTTACCCTACGCGAAACGCAACGTGCGATCAAGCTCATCAAGGATACCTTCCAAAAGGAGCTCGCCCTCGCGCTCAACCTTGACCGTGTAACCGCGCCGATCATCGTCAAGCAAGGCAGTGGCCTCAACGACGACCTGTCGGGCGTGGAACGCAAGGTTGCCTTCACCATGAACGCAGTGGAGGGCACCGCAGAGGTGGTGCAATCGCTTGCCAAATGGAAGCGCACGGCGCTTCACCGCTACGGCTACCGCGTGGGTGAGGGTATCTACACCGACATGAACGCGCTGCGCCGTGACGATAAGGCGGACAACACACATTCCATTTTCGTGGACCAGTGGGACTGGGAAAAGGTGATCCGCCGCGAGGATCGCAACCCCGTTTATCTGCGCAACACAGTACGCGCCATTGTTGGCGCGCTCTCGCGCACCAAGGGCTATATCAACAAGGCCTACCCCGCCCTTACCACCACCATCCCGGATGAAGTGTTCTTCATCACGGCACAGGAGTTGGAGGATCGCTATCCCGACAAGACCGACAAGGAGCGCGAGGATCTCATCACGCGCGAACACGGTGTGGTATTCCTCTCCCAAATCGGCGGAGCACTGGCAAGCGGCAAGCCGCACGACAGCCGCGCCCCCGACTACGACGATTGGACACTAAATGGCGATCTGCTTGTATGGTGCCCCGTGCTTGGCCACGCGCTGGAAATCTCCTCAATGGGGATCCGCGTGGACGCCGAGACGATGGACAAACAGCTGCGCATTGCGGGCGCCGACGACCGCCGCGCGTTCCCCTATCACCGTATGGTTCTCGCTGACGAACTGCCCCTCACCATCGGTGGCGGCATCGGTCAATCTCGCCTTTGCATGTTACTGCTCGAAAAAGCACATATCGGTGAGGTCCAGACCTCCGTGTGGCCCGACGAGATGATCACGGCATGTGAGGCACACAATATCACCCTGCTTTAACAATTTCTGCTTTGGCTGCCTCCCCTACGGGGAGGCGGCCTTTTTTTACCATTTTAAACGCGGCAAATTCGCGCGCAAGTTAGAACAAACCGTTTCGCCAGTGTTTCTAAATTGTAAACAAAAACATAAAAAGGAACATTCTTTTACGGAAAGCGCTTTTTTTTACGATTTCGCTTTGTGCAAATCGCCAACAATGCGCGCGAACCGTTGCAAATGTGGCTGTTTTGTTGTATAATTATGTCGATTGGAGCGTAGCTCCACCACGTACATAGGATGGCAAGTACGGACGCGAGGTTCGAGCTTGTAAAAAACGGTGGAAAGAAACGCTTCACTAACTGCTATACGGACGTGAGGTACGGATCGCAGGGCTCCCTTGTAAATTCAAACACGTGATCGGAGAAATTCTATGACACACTTCCTCTTTATCCTCCTCGTGCTGGTGACGGCGGGCGTCGCCCTTGCCGGGGCGGAAACGCTTCACCGCTTCGGTGTGAAGCAAAAATACTTCTTGTGGCCTATCGCGCTTACGATGGCTGCTGTGGCACTGGTCGCATACCTCTGGCAAGAGCCTGCGATCTATTGCGTGCGGGGTCTGAACATGTTCTCCCCCTTTGGCGACGAGATGGGCAAAACGGTTCTTTCCATTCTGCTCTTCTGGTTCACCTCTGCCACGGTGCTCATCAATGCGCTGTCGGTCTTTTTTGATTATCGCACCTTGCATCACATGGCGCGCTTGTTCTCGCCCCTGGTGATCCTTGCTGACCTTATCTTCCTTGTACCCTACGTGGCAGCATTCACGGGCGTAACGGGCTTCGTAAGCCCCAATGGCATCGTTGGTGTGACGCCGTTTACCGCCCCCGACAAGCGCTACGTACTGCTTGTTTTACAGCTTGGCCTTACGCTTGCCATCTCGCTGTACCACATTCTGCGCGCCGGCAAGAAGATCCTGCCCACCAAGCGCGAGTGGCTCACGCTCCTCTACGCACTGCCCCTGGCTGTGCTTTGCGTGATGCCCGCTTTCGCACCGCAGGCGTTGCTCGGCTTTGTAGATGCCTCCATCAAGATCTATGATCTGACGCAAGCGCACCGCTTCGTCCTCTACGGCGCAGCGATCGTCCCCTACCTCATCTACGTAGGCATCCGCAACAAGGACGTAGAAACCAAGCGTTTCCTCATGATCTTCTTCTCGCTAGGTCTTCTGTGGATCTACCTGGGCAGATGGACGCTGGTGGGTGATCTCTCACTGCTCCAGATTCGAAACTGGCCGCTTCACCTTTGTAACACGATCATGTTCCTGGTCCCCCTGTGCCTGATCTTCCGTATGCAGCGACTGTTTAACTTCTGTCTGTTTATGAACGTGGCGGGCGCTTTGCTTGCTATGACAATGGCAGAGGATCTCGGTATGATCAACGCCCTCGCAACCGAGCGCGTTTCCTACTGGATCAACCACTACACGGCATTCTTTATGCCGATCCTGCTCGTGGCGCTCAAAATCTTCCGTCGCCCCAAGCTCAAGGACTGGATGTGGGCGATCATCGCATTCGCCGGCTACTACGTGATGGTGCTGATCCTCAACCCGATTCTCGACCAAAACTTCTTCTTCATCAACAGCGACGACACCCCCGTTATGGATGCACTGACATCCATGTTTCCCCACGCGGACAGACTCGCGGAGTCGGGCGGCAAATGGGCTATGACAGTCAACCTGTTTGGCAGACAGCTTGAGTTCTTCCCCCTGTACCAGTCACTGTTCTTCATTATATACGTCGGTGTATTCACCACCGCCAGCCGTTTCATTTATGAACTTCTGTTCCGTTCCTGGGATAAGGCGGAAGACAGAAGAGAAAGAGAGCGTAGTTACAGAATGATGAAAAAAGATTTGCATAACTTCCTCGGCGGCAAGCCGATCACCGAGCCCATTTCGGGAGACGCTTCGCCCCGCATCGCCATCAAGCACTTCTCCAAGAAGTACGGCGCCAACAAGCACTACTCGGTGCACGACGTTTCCTATGAGGTAAACGGCGGCGAGATCTTTGGCTTCCTCGGCCCGAACGGCGCGGGTAAATCCACCATTATCAAGAGCATCGTCGGTATGCAAACCATCACCGAGGGCAACATTGAGGTGTGCGGCTTTGACGTAGACCGCCAGGCAGTGCAGGCAAAGATGCAGATCGGTTTCGTACCTGATCACTACGCCCTGTACGAGAACCTCACAGGTCGCGAATACATCAACTACATCGCAGACCTTTACCGCGTTTCCAAGGAGGATCGCGACGCATTCATTGAGAAGTACGTCGCACGCTTCCAGCTCGTTCACTCCTTCGACAACCAGATGAAGACCTACTCGCACGGTATGAAGCAGAAGATCACCATCATGGCGGCACTTGTGCACAACCCCAAGGTGTGGATCCTCGACGAGCCGCTTACGGGTCTTGACCCCACGAGCGTGTATGAGGTGAAGGAATGCATGAAGGAGCATGCAGCCGCAGGCAACATCGTGTTCTTCTCCTCGCACATCATCGACGTGGTAGAAAACATCTGTGACCGTATCGCCATCATCAAGGGCGGTGAGCTTCGTGCTTGCACGAGCATTGCCAACCTCGAGGCAGACGGCAAGAAGCTCGAGCAGTTCTACCTTGACATCATCTACGCAGACGACGGTGACCTTTCCGCCACCGAGCACGCGAAGGGAGAAGTCACGGCATGACGAATTTACTGATCCTTGTCAAGATGCAGCTCAAGGAACAGTTCAACCTCAAGCGCGGCTCTCTCAAAAACGTAGGCGCATTCAAGCTTATCATCACCATTCTCGTTGAGCTCTTGAAATTCGCCCTCGTCACCGTGCTGTGCGGTGCCTTCCTGTTCATTGCGAACTATCTGGGTCTGTTCTCTGTTACGAACACGATCCCTGCATCGGTTATGTCCATGGTGTTCTACGCCATGCTGGCAGTTTCTATCGTTTCCTGTACGGTGGGGCTGACCAATTCCCTGTATCTCGCACGTGACAACTCCGTGCTGCTCACCCTCCCCTGTACGCCCATTCAAGTCTATCTCTCGAAACTGATCATCTTCTTCATTTTCGAGTTGAAGCGCAACCTTTCCTTCATCGTACCGCTGTTCTTTGCGTACTACTACCTGTCGGGCTACCCGAGCGGTATGTACTTCTGGATGATCGCGTGCGCGCTGCTCATTTCCCTGTTTACCGTGTCGCTCGGCGCGCTGCTTTCAATCCCCGGCATGTACGTTGCCAACATGTTCCGTCAGCGCAAGCTGCTGCAAGCTATCGTACTGGCGACCCTCGTGACCGCGGTGACCGTGGCACTCTTTATGGGCATTGCGATGATCCCTGCGAACATCGACCTTGTGGCAACCTGGCAGAACACGTGCCGTCAGGTACAGAACGTCCTTACGGCATACGAGACGAACTTTGCCCCGCTGTTTAACGTTTCCAAGATGATGCTGGGTGACCTAGATATCATCTATATCACCTTCCCCATCGGGCGTATTGCGCTGCGCGCGCTCGCCGTGCTCGGTGTAACGGGTGCGCTGTTTGGCACAGGTCTGCTTTGCGTGCAGCCCCTGTTCTACAAGATGGCAAGCAAACCATTAGAGCATCTCAAGCGTCGCGCCCGCCCCAAGAAGAACGTGGTGCTGCCCCCTTGGCTCTCCGCGATCTGGTCCGAGCTGCTCACCGCAATGAAGAGCCCCGATCGCCTGTTCTTCAACGTGGCAATGCTCATTTCCCCCTCGATGCTCATCTTCCTGCTCAACAAGATCATGGCAAAGATGGACACGAGCGTACGCGGCGACAACATGGTCATCGCCTTCAACATTCTCGTGATCCTCTTGCTCGTGCTGAACGCGAACACCTACGCGTCGAGCATCTACTCGCGCGATGGTCGCAGCAGCTACCTGATCAAGACGCAACCGACAAACTACTATACGCTGCTCATCGCCAAGCTCGTGCCCACGACGCTCTTCGTCGGCACATCGCTTATCGGTGCGATGGTCATTATGTTCAACACCCTGGCACTTCCCACGCGCAGCACGGTAATGCTGATCATAAGCATCGTTGCCATTTACCTTGCCCACCTGTTCTTCTGTGCCGAGCTTGACCTGATGAACCCCAAGTATCAGCTCTATGCCAGCATGGGCGCAAGCGAGAACAACCCCAACGAGGCAACGGCAACTGTCACGGCATTCCTCATTTCCTTCGGCGTGGCACTCGTTATGTTCCTGCTGATGGGTGAGAGTTCCTCCTCGTTCGTATTCGTCAAGCTGCTCGTCGTGGCACTCGCCGCACTCGTGTGGCGCGCCACCCTGCTGTTCCGCAACATCAAGCTGTATTATAAGGAGAAGTAAATGAAAAAGTCAGTAATTATACTTATTGCCATCATTTATATCGCCGCAATACCGCTGGTGAACTTCCTTGGCCTCAAAGATAAGCAGTACGCTATTGAAGTCGACGTACAGGAGCTCGTGCTCCTCAACGATGACACGCAAACAAACTCCCAGGGAATGAAATGGGCGGAAGCCAAGGACGAAGATGGCGACGGCGTGTGGGAGTATCAGCTTGAGTGGCAAGTACTACCCGAAAACGCAACGGATAAGAACGTGACCATCACAAACACCTCTGCGAAAAAGGACGTGGAGATCGACGCCGAAACAGGCCTTGTCACCTTCAAGAGCCGCGGCGTGGCAACCATCAAGATCGAAGCCGTCGGCAGTAGCGGTATCTCGCTTGAGCTGATGATCAAGACATCTTAACGGCGAAAGGTTCCCCTATGAAACGCAAGCTTTGTATCGCTTTCAGCCTTCTGCTCGCGCTCACGCTGCTGCTCGCCGCGTGCGCGAACGGGGGCAAGGCGCAAACAAACGAGGGTGACCTCATTCTCGTCACTGAAATTGAATTACTCAATACCGATCTGCAAACAAGCAGCGACGGCACGCGCTTCGTCACCATAGAGGCAGACGAGGACGGGGTGTGGCGCTATCAGATCAGCTATTGCACCCACCCCGACAACGCAAACGACCGCAGCGCGCGCTTTATCCAGCTCACTGCGAAAAAGGATGTGGAGATCGACGAGGCAACTGCCACCGTCACGATCAAAAGCGTTGGCGTGGTCGGCGTGAGAGTACAGGGCAAGGACGGCAGCAACGCCTACCAGGACCTGTATATCTACGCAAAATAACCGTTCATAACAGCACCTCGGTGCGATATGAAAAAAACTGTTTTTTTGAAAGGAGTGTTGCAAGGCACGCAGACCAGCACTTACCGCCGCGAGGGCGGAGAGAAACGGGCAGGCAAGTCCGCCCCTCTATTTACTGTCGCGAGACAGACACCATATGACGCCACTGCCGTGATGGCAGAGAGAACGCCGTTCCCACCAAAGCAAAACCAACAAAAAATACTTACTACTAACTTTGCCGCAATCGGCAAGGAAAGGAAAGAAGACTTATGAAACGCAAACTTTTACTTTTGACTATTTCGCTGCTGCTGCTCGCTACGGTATTTACCGCCTGCGGCGGTGACAAGGCAATCACGGGTCTAAAAATCGTGGAGGGCCTTGACTACACCGTAGAGGTCGGCAGCACGTTTGACACCTCTAAAGTCGTCGCAGAGGTTACCTACAACGATAATTCCACCATCACCTTGACCGCCGCTGACCTCACGTTCAGCGCGATCGACACGACCACCGCGGGCAAGAAGGAGCTCACCATCACCTATCAGGATTTCTCCATTACGGTAGAGATCACCGTAAAGACGCCTGAAGTGAAAGCGGCAGAGCTGACCGGCATCACCCTTGTACAGAACTTCGAGACCGAGCTGTTCGTGAACGAAGTGTTTGACAGGACCGTCATTACCGCCATCGCCACCTACGACGACGGCACGCAGAAGACGATTGCCAATACCGACCTCACTGTGAGCGCGATTGACACCACCACGGCAGGCGAGAAGACGCTGACCGTTACGTACGAGGGCAAGAGTGCAACCGCCACGATCACCGTGAAGCCCGTGCTGCTCACCGAGATCACCTTTGACGTTACCTCCTTCACGGACTGGGTCAACCCCGACCTTTCCGCGATCAAGATGGTGGCGCACTACAACAACAACACCACCAAGGATATCCCCAATGCAGAGATCGAGTTCGACATCGACGATAGCGGCGAGGTGCCCAAGCTCACGGCTACGTGGGAGGGCAAGAGCGCAACCGTTGATCTGAAGGAACCCGTACTCACAGGTATCCGCATCACCTCCTATACCGCAAAGGGCTACCAAAACCAAGCGTACGTTTCCAACGTGACGGCACTTGCCATCTACGATGACAACGAGGCACTGGCAATAGTGATCCCCACGGCACAACTTTCTGTTTCTGCCATCGACACCGCGACGGCAGGCGAAAAGACGTTGACCGTCACCTGGAACGACAAGAGCGCGACCGCCACCGTGCAGATCTACGGTGTGAAGTCCATCGCTTTCAACAGCGAGACCGTAAGCAAGACGATCAACCGCGGTGTTGCACTTGACACCTCCAAAATCGAAGTAACCATCACCTACGAGGACAACACCAACGCAGCGCGCAACTTCACCGCTGCCGACGGCGTGACCTTCAACGCCATTGACACCTCGACTGTTGGCGAAAAGACGCTCACCGCCACCTACTGCGGCAAGAGCGTTTCCACCACCATAAAGGTCGAGAGCCAGGAGATCTGGGGCGTGCAGCTCCCCGCGGGCATTGCCTCCTACGTCTCCAATCAAGGCAACTTCACCACGCAGGGTGCAACCTACGCGGTGGGCGACGATAACCCCTTCCGCTTCGACCTTTCCCTGCTCGTATGGGACAACGACAAGGGCGAGCTGAAGGTTTCCAACGCCCCTTACGCCTCCGCCTCCAAGGTCTATCTCGTCGTCGGCTCGCGCGAGACGCTCCTCACGGGCGATGCGCTTACCAAGGACGGCTTGGTTGAAATCAACAATGAAGCTCACACCTTCGACTTCACCGAGAAAGCGATCGGCAAGAACTTCCGCATTGAGACCTCGCCCGTTGGCGAACTGGCGGATCCTGACGCGTGCGTGGCAGAGCTTTCCATCCGCGTCGTTGACGCTTACAACCTCTACGAGGCGTGGGAGCTCAATATCGTCACCAACTACAACGAGGAAGAGGATAACCTTTGGGAGTACGGTCAGTACCGTGAGCATCAGTACAAGGTCGTTACCGAATACCTCACGACCAATCGCGGTATGAGCGCAGAGTACCTCAACCAGATCAGAAACAACCTCAAGGGTGTCGTTTTCCA
>JAZNAM010000058.1:0-8320 GCA_045586515.1 Eubacteriales bacterium | reverse complement strand
AGGCCTACTATTGTCTTCCTAAGACCGCTTGGGCCTCCGACTTCATCACCGTTTACCAGCGTGGCAAGACCATCCTCGTTATATTCCTTGATCGTCAGCATATACAATTACAGATCCAGCACGGAGATCGAGTCGGTGATGGACTTTTCCATTGCTTCTCTACCGTACTTATCAACCTCCGCCTTATTCTTCTCGCCGTGCGTGAGGCATCCTGCACCGCCGATACAACCGCCAACGCAAGCCATACCCTCGATAAAGTTACCGTCAAGCACGTTCTTGCTCTTCTTGAGCAGCGCCACGCGGCACGCCTCGATACCGTCACAAACAACGGGCTTGAGCGGGAAGTCCCCAAGATTTTGCTCCTTGAGTGCTTGCACTACCGCATCGGAAAGACCGCCGCTACGGGCAAAGATACGCCCATAATAGGAAGCGTTATCCAGCACGTCCTCATCCAGTGTCATGATATCAATATCGCGGCTGTCAAACAGTGCCTGTAACTCCTCAAAGGTCAGCACGACGTCTACAAAGGGGGAAACCTCCTCACGCTGACGCTCCGCTTTCTTCGCGGTACACGGCCCTATGAATACGACCTTACAGGGGCCGTCGTGCTCCTTTAAATACTTTGCAAGTGCCGCCATGGGGGAGGCGTTATGCGACACAAAGGGCACCAGTTGGGGGAAATTCTTCTCCACATAGGAAACGAAGGCGGGGCAGCAAGAAGATGTAAGGAAACCCTTCTCGGCAAGCTCGCGCGACTCGGCAGCCGCCACCATATCTGCGCCTAGCGCCGCCTCGATCACGGCGTGGAAACCAAGCTCCTTGAGGCCCTTGATGACTTGACCAAGCTTTGCGTAGGTAAACTGGCTCGAAATAGAGGGAGCAACCACAGCAAAGACCTTGTAGTTCTTGTTGTTGTCGCTACCCTTGATAGCGTCGATCGCATCCAGGATGAAGGACTTATCCGTGATTGCACCGAAGGGGCACTGATATACGCATGCGCCACAGCTGATGCACTTGCTGTTATCAATGCTTGCCGCCTTGTTCTCATCCATCTTGATTGCCTTGATCTTGCACGCACTCTCACAAGGACGCTTGCGGTTGGCAATCGCGCTATAAGGACAAACCTTGGCGCACGCACCACAGTTCACGCACTTTTGCTTGTCAATGTGCGCCACGTGATGTGCATCAAACGTAATGGCACCACGGGGACAAACATCCTCACAACGATGCGCAAGACAACCGCGGCAGGAGTTGGTAACCTCGTAACCACCGATAGGACATTCATCGCAGGCAATATCAATAACCTCGATCACGTTGGGATTGCTACGATCTCCGCCCATGGCGATCTTGACACGATGCTCAAGGATCGCGCGCTCTTTATAAACGCAACAACGCATCGTTGCCTCTCTGCCGGGAACAATTTGATGCGGAATGTCAAACACGTTCTCGAGCAGCGTACCATTCCATGCGTGTCTTGCGACCTCGCGCAGCACCTTGTATTTTAAATGTTGTACCTTGGTATCAAATTTTCTCATTCCTTACAAAGCTCCTGATTAGAAATAAATCACCTTGACACGCTTGCCCATCTTGCGAAGGCAATCGGACAGCTCTGTGACAAGATTCATTTTAATATTGAAATTGATGGGCAGATCGGGGTTTTGATGCGCAGGGTTGACCGCCCTACCAACAAAGAAGTTGATGTCGGTCGCCTCTTCAAAAAGAAGTCGCGCGATGCGCGAGGCACCGTCTCGCCCAAAACTCCACTCCTCATAGAGCGTATTGTCACCCAGTGCATCCTTGGCATATTCCAGTACGCGGTTGACGGTGATTACGCCCTCGGTCACAAGGTCAACTCCCTCCAACTCAGCCGTAGGAGGAATGTCGCTGCGCACGAAATCAAGCGACACGCGCAGCTGCTTGCCCAAATATTTGGCGGCAATCGAAGAGGTCGTTCCCCCGCATACAATCCGCTTGCCCTCCTTGGCGAAGAACAACGACATCATGCGATCTGCATCATCTCGATTACGGGGCGGGCCGAAAAGCAGATTCATTGGTTCACGGCGTCTCACGCGGATTACGCAAGCCGTGGTGTCATCGCCCGGATGGTGAGCGTACTGCTTGTCACACTCATCCACCAGCATGGTGGCAAGCGTTTTGGCTGTGTAGCCGGCACCCGATAGTGCCGCCATAAATTCAGCAATTTCTTCAACACGCCATCCAAAATTATACGCAAGACCGATGCCTGCGTGCGGACAACCGTCGCTCATCGCAACAAATACATCCCCCTCTTGCAAACGGATCACCGAACGAAAGATGCGTTTGCCGTCAATATTTTGCTCCGTCTTTTCGTACGCAAATGGGGTGTCGTTGCGCAGCATGATCACGTGCGGATTATCATACTGGATGATCTCCGCCGTGGTGTTGTTTACAATATGGATGATCGTGAACGTGGAATACGCCACCCCACGTGCAGAACAAATGGGCAACGTTTGGGCGATGGTAGAAACGCATTCCTCCAGCGCAAGCCCTGCCGCCATCATCGTAGAGATGATCTTGGAGGTGAGGGTGGAAAGGATGCTCGCTTTTACACCGCTGCCAAGGCCGTCTGCCAGCACGATCACCGTAGAATTTTCGTCCTGTTCCACAATGTCCACGTGGTCGCCGCAAAGCTGTTCTCCATCGTGGTTGATACTTTTCCAGCCGATATCGGCGCACAGATTATTCATCGCCGATCGACTCCTTGAGCTTGGTCAGTGCGATCTTGGTCTCCGCCGCCGTTTCACCCAACAACGAAGCGATCTCCTGCACAATACGCATCTGCTTCTCAACCACGTGATCCGCGATCTCCACCGTATGGCGGCTGATCTGCTCCTTGCGCTCGCGCATCGTTTCCTCCTCGGTCACATCGCGCAGAATACACACGAGCAAGCGGTATTCTTTATCGTAAATAACTGTCTGCTCTACGTACTTTTCGTATTCGGCAAGATAAACACGCGCGCTTTGCGTGCGCTTGCTGTTCAGTACGTCAAGGAAAGGCACAGGGTCAAGAATATGCACCACAGGCTCGCCCAGAACGTCCGACGGATAGCGCAAATTGAGAATACGCTGTGCCGCACGGTTAATCTGTTGCACTTCAAGTTGCTCGTTGAGCACGATCAGTCCGTTGGGCGTGTTGCGCACAATGGTGTCGGAGAAACTCTCCGCCTTATCTTTGAGGTAAGGTAGGCACATGGAGATCTCCGCCTTACCCTGATAAATCGCCACGGCCTTATCACGGCAAGTCGCATAGCCGCAGCTGCCGCAGTTGAGCTCATCAGAGGGCTTTTTCTTACCCATCTGATGCAAAATGGCGGTAATCTCTGCGTCACTGGGGCGAGGAAGTTTTTGTTCAATCACAGTAAAATGCTTTTTGAGATCCGAAGCATCAGGTTGCTCCACAGGGAAGTCCTTGGTGCCCGCGTAATGCGACACCGCTACGTAATCCTTTATGGGGGAAGAACTATGGAACTTTTCCATAACGGGACCACCCACACAGCTGCCCACGCACGCTGACATTTCGATAAAGCACTTGTGGATCTTGCCACTTTCGATATCGCGCAGCGCGGCGATGCAGTTCTCCACACCGTCAAGCGCAATATAGGTATACTCGGGATTGGCCTTAGTCATCGTTTTAAGCACGCCACCCGTTGTCGGGAAAAAGCGCGCACGCGACTCTTCGCAGGGTTTCACCTCATGCGAAAGCGTCACGCCATCGGCTGCAAGCCAAGCGGTCAATTCGTCATAGGTAAGCACCGCATCCACGATCCCCTCATAGTGCTTTGCCTCATCCTTCTTCGCAACACAAGGACCAATGAATACAGTCTTGGCATCAGGGCGACGACGCTTGATATCCAAACAATGCGCCTGCATGGGCGACACCACGTCAGCAAGGTAAGGCAAAAGTTGCGGAAAATGCTTTTGCACCAGCAGATTGATCGAATGGCAGCACGAGGAGATCACCACGTCACGCGTGTTCTCCGCAAGCATACGCTCATATTCGTTTTTCACAATCGTTGCGCCGACGGCGGTTTCCTCTACGTCAGCAAAGCCGAGCTTCTTTAGCGCTTCGCGCATGGCCTCGATGCCAACGCCCTCGTAGTTTGCGATGAAAGAGGGGGCAAGGCTCACGACCACGGGAGCACCCGTCTGCAAAAGCACCTTGACCTTTTCCGTCTCATCTACGATCTGCTTGGCGTTCTGGGGGCAAACCACAAAGCAATGACCGCACATAATACACTCATTGCCGATGATATACGCTTGATTGCCCGAAAAACGGATCGACTTAACAGGACAATGGCGGATACATTTATAGCAATTCTTGCAGTTTGATTTTTTCAGTGTAAGACAATCCATCTCTTACTTCCCTCTTTTCAGCACGTGCTGCTCAAAAAAGGCAGGAACCCCCTCAGGAGTGACGTTATGTACCACGTCGTCCAGGATAACGGTCACGCCGTCATTTGAACATTCTCCTGCACAAAAGCAGCCGCAAAGCAGTATTTCCTCGTCAAGTCCATTCGCCGCAAGCGCTTCCTGAAAAAGCGAAACGACGCGCTCTGAGCCCTTCAAATGGCACGAGGAACCGATACAGATCTGTATAACCATTCTTACGCCTTATCAAGCACGGCATCCGCAAAAAACGCGTCCACCGAGTCGGGGGATACGGAATGGAACGTGCCGTCTACCGTGACGCACACGCCTTGCTGGCAGTTGCCCGTGCAAAAGGTGCCACCCACCTCCACACGATCCTCAAGTGCGTGCTCGGCAATGAGCGTCTTCAAACGCTCAACCACCTTGTGGGACCCCTTAATGTGACAGGAAGAACCGATACAAACCGTAATTTTCATGTGCCATACTCCTTTCGAGTGCGCATATTTCATACTGATTATAACATAACAAATATATAAAAGCAATAAGAATTTTTGACAAAAAAGGCGTGCGCTGACACAAAAAAAGCACCCGACCACCCGTCGGATGCTTTTTTCGGTTTCAATCAATCCTTGATCTCTACGTTCACTCTTTTGCCGCAGTTAGTGGCGGCAGACTTCATAACCGAACGAATGGCCTTGGCAATACGACCGTGACGGCCGATCACCATGCCCATGTCGTCGGCATGGACGTTCAGGACGAGAGTGATATCGTCCCCTTTTTCCTGCTCGGTCACGACCACGTCATCGGGGTGATCCACGATAGCGCGGGCGATATCGGCAAGAATCTCCTTCAGATTCTGCATGCTGAGATCCTCCGGTGCATCAAGCGATGACGCCGGCCTTCTTGAGCAATGCCTTTACCGTGGGGGTGGGCTGTGCGCCGTTGCCGATCCAGGTCTTTGCTGCGTCCTCGTTCACCTTCAGCTCCTTGGAGTTGGGGTTGTAGTGACCGATCTCTGCGATGAAACGGCCATCGCGGAGAGAGCGCTGGTCAGCAACAACGATGCGGTAGGATGCGGAATGGGTCTTGCCGGTACGGGTCAGTCTGATTTTTACCATGGTAGGTATTCTCCTTTTTGTTTTGTTTATTTTTAATCGTTACTGTTTATAAAAAATCCGTTAGATCGGAAATTTCATTCTGCCGTGTTTGCCGCGCTTCATGCCACCGTTTGCCATTTGCTTCATGAGCTTGCGCACGGTGTCAAATTGCTTGAGCAACTTGTTGACCTCCTCAACGGAGGTGCCGCTTCCCTTTGCAATGCGTTGCTTGCGAGAAGCATTGATGATCTCGGGCTTTTCCCTCTCGCGTCGCGTCATCGACTTGATGATGGCCTCGGTGCGCGCCACCTGCTTTTCGTCGATCTTCGCGTCTTTCAGCGCTCCGGGCTTTACGCCGGGCATCATGCCGACCAGGCTTTCGAGATTTCCCATCTTTTTGATCTGCTCGAACTGCTGCAAGTAATCGTCCAACGTGAAAGTAGACTCACGGATCTTGCGCTCCAGCTCTGCCGCTTGCTTTTGGTCAAACGCCTGCTCTGCCTTTTCAATCAGGGAAAGCACGTCGCCCATCCCAAGGATTCGGCTTGCCATACGGTCGGGATAGAAGGGCTCAATCGCGTCGAGCTTTTCACCCACACCCACGAACTTAATGGGTTTGCCCGTTACGTGACGCACGGAAAGTGCCGCACCACCACGAGTATCACCGTCAAGCTTGGTAAGGATCACGCCGGTGACGTCAAGCTGACTGTTGAAGTGCTCCGCAACCGTGACAGCATCCTGACCAATCATTGCATCAACTGTGAGCAGGATCTCCGTGGGATCCACCGCTTTCTTGATGCTTTGCAGCTCGCCCATGAGCTCCTCGTCAATATGCAATCTGCCTGCGGTATCGATAAAGACCATATCATAGCCTTTTTTCTCGGCGTATTTGAGGCCTTCCTTCGCAATCTTTACGGGGCTTTCCTTATCCCCCAGGGAGAACACGGGGACGTCCAGCTTCTCGCCCACAATCTCGAGCTGGCGGATTGCTGCGGGGCGGTAAACGTCACACGCAACCAGCAAAGGATTTTTTCCTTGCTTTTTATACATACCTGCGAGCTTGCCCGCATGCGTGGTTTTACCCGCGCCCTGCAAGCCGACCATCATAACGACTGTCGGGGGCTTCGGGGAGATCACAAGTTTCGCTTGCGAGGTGCCCATGAGCTTGACGAGCTCCTCGTTGACGATCTTCACGATCTGCTGTGCAGGCACCAGAGATTCCATCACCTCGGCACCAACAGCACGCTCGGACACCATCTTCACAAAATCGCGTACCACTTTAAAGTTAACGTCGGCCTCCAGCAGCGCAAGCTTGATCTCGCGCATACCGGCCTTGACGTCCGCTTCACTCAACTTGCCCTTGTTACGGAAGAACTTGAAGGCGTTATTGAGTTTTTCGCTTAAGCTTTCAAACATTCCCATTAGGGGCACCCTCACTTTCTTCAGGGTCGGACGCGTCCAGTCCCATCGCGGCAAGCAGTGTTACAACGGCACTTCTTGTTTCGGGGGAACAATCGGCAAGGATTCCTTTCGCCGCGACACGCGTCTGTTCAAAACGTTGCATGAGCGACAGCCCACGCTCCAAAAAGAACAGTTCTTCCTCTGCCTTCTTGATGCCGTCACGCACACCCTGACGGGAAATGCCGACAAGCGCCGCAATCTCGGCAAGAGAAAGATCCTCATTGTAGTAGTAGTTCAGCAGGACACGATGACGCTCTGTTAATACCGCAGCATACTCATCAAGCAGTGCGGCAATCGCCAGATTTTTTTCAAACATTGTCCTCACCGCCTCGTTGTAAAGCAAAATCCTTTACAGAGTATACCACAACTTCCCCTGCTTGTCAAGCACTTTTTTTCGGCTTTCGAAATTTTTTATATAAATAGCCGAACGCACGCGCCCGTACAGAACAAAAAGGAGATATTTACCACAAAATTCGCAAAAAGGCAAAAAACACTTGACAAACACCACACGCCGTGTTACAATATTCGGGTGATACGAGCGTGCCGTTTGCAAACCACGGTGCTCTCGTCTCCTTACCGCATATAAATTCTTCATGTGTGCGGTCTTATGTCCATAGGGAGGTGTAAAATATGGAAAAGGTCATCAATTCTTACGAAACCCTGTTCATCGTTGACGTTGCTAACGGTGACGAGGCGGCTAAGGCAACTGTTGCAAAGTTCACTGCACTGATTGCTGAGAATGCTGAGATCGTGGAAGTGTCTGATTGGGGCAAGCGCCGTCTGGCATATCCCATCAACGACAAGCCCGAAGGCTACTACACTGTCGTCACTTTCAAGTCTGAGCCCGCATTCCCCGCCGAGCTCGATCGCAAGTTCAACATCGACGAAAACGTTATGCGTTCTCTGGTGCTTCGTCTGGAGTACGAGGCAGTTGCTAAGGCAGCTCCCGCTCCCGTTGAAGAAACCGCTGTCGAGGAAGCTCCCGTTGCTGAGGTCGTAGAAGCTGCTGAGGCTCCTGCTGCTGACGCCGAAGCTTAATCGTCAAAAACTACAAGGAGGCGTTTGGTATGTCAAGTTTGAATCTCAACAAGGTCGTACTCTGCGGACGGCTGACCGCCGATCCTGAACTCAAGCAGACGGGCAGCGGCATTGCCGTTGTTACCTTCACGCTTGCGGTCAATCGCAGATTCCAGTCCCGCTCTGCCGACGCTGCTGCAGGCCAGCAGGCTGATTTCATCACCGTTGTCGCATGGCGCCAGACGGCAGAATTCATTTCCAAGTACTTTAAGAAGGGTTCCGCACTCTGCGTGACGGGCTCCCTTCAGACCAGAAGCTGGCAGGACCAGCAGGGCAAC
>JAZNAM010000057.1:0-2256 GCA_045586515.1 Eubacteriales bacterium | reverse complement strand
GGATACCGTTTTGGGGCGTTTTTTTATTCGCTTTTGGGTGCTAACAAACGCAATACATCAAAAATGCTTTGAATGGGGATCAGTTCAATATCCGCGTGCACGACGCGCTTTTCCAGATTGCGAAGCGGCACCACGGCGCGCTTGAAACCAAGGCGAGCCGCTTCCTTTACGCGCTGTTCAAGTTCTGACACGGCACGACACTCGCCCGAAAGCCCAAGCTCACCGATAGCAATCAGATCATCGGGAACTGCTCTGTCCGTCAGCGAGGAAATGAGCGCCATGGCGACGGCAATATCCGTTGCAGGCTCATCCAAGTGCAACCCGCCAATGACATTGAGATAAACGTCGTTTGCCGAGAAGCGAAGTCCGAGCCGCTTTTCAAGCACGGCAAGAATCAGGCAAAGGCGGTTGTGATCAATACCGTTCGAGGTGCGTCTGGGTGCAGGGAAGGCGGTTTGCGAAACAAGCGCCTGGATCTCTGCAATCAAAGGACGCGTACCCTCTACGGTACAAACGGCACAGTTGCCGGGCGTATCTTGCGGACGGCCGTCAAGCAACATTTCGGAAGGGTTTGTCACCTCGGAAAGTCCCTTGTCAGTCATTTCGAACACGCCGATCTCATTGGTAGAGCCGTAGCGGTTCTTGATCGCGCGAATGATGCGGTAGCTTTGCTGACGCTCGCCTTCGAAATAAAGGACTGCATCCACCATGTGTTCCAGCACCTTTGGACCCGCGATAGTGCCTTCCTTATTGACATGCCCCACCAAAATGACCGAAATATTATCTGTTTTGGCGCGGTTGATAAAAGCAAGTGCAGTTTCCTTTACCTGTGTCACGGTGCCTTGCGTAGAGGAGATGCTGTCGCTATAAATGGTTTGAATGGAGTCAACGATCACGACCTCGGGGGCAGTGCGCGTAATTTCCTGCATAATACGTTCCACGTTGGTTTCAGTAAGAACGGCAAGGTTGTCGCCCTTCACACCGAGGCGTTCGGCACGCAATTTGAGTTGACCGTCGGATTCCTCGCCCGAAATATAGAGCACACGGCGTCCCGTACCGAGGATATCGGAAATCTGCATCAGCAGGGTGGATTTTCCAATGCCGGGCTCACCTGCGAGCAACACCACGGAGCCGAGCACAAGACCGCCGCCAAGCACACGATCCAGCTCGCCAAGACCCGTGGCGGTGCGAATATAGGAGGGCATTTCAAGCTCGCGATAAGGAATCGCGTGGTGTTCACCCGATCTTGCGGTAAGGGCGCGTCTGGCACTTGGCGGTTCTTGCTTGCCGCTTTGCACAACGTCCTCAACAAAGCTGTTCCAAGCTCCGCAACTCACACACTTACCCATCCACTTGGGCGAGGTGTATTGGCACTCGGAGCAGATATACACGGTTTTCAGTCCTTTCATAGTGACCTCCGTCCTTTATACTGCTATCATTATAGCACGGACGGGGTGCTTTCGCAAGGCATTTTGTCACAAATTGCAGAGAAAATCACAAGCGCGAGCGCCTTTTGATACGCATCCCCCGTGAGCGCTTCACACTCATCAGGGGTTGAAAGGAATCCACACTCAATAAGAATTGCTGGCGTTGGGGCATGGCGAAGCAGATAGATACTGCTCGTTGCCGCTTTTGTCTTTCGGTTGTTGTTCGGCTGTAATTCTTGCTTTATTTTTGTTTGCACGGCGCTCGCCCACTCGGCAGATCGTTGATCATTTTGTGAATACCATACCTGCGCACCCCGACAAGTGTCGTTGGGGAAGGTGTTCATGTGTAAGCTGATCAACACACTATTTGGATACTCTTCGGCATAGTGTAGTCTGTTTTGCAGGTCACCCGATTTACGATGCCCCTTCGGTGTACCCTCGTCACAAAGCAAGCGGTCCTCTGTGCGCGTTTCGATCACAGTGTAACCTGCCGTACGCAAAAGATCGGCAAGCGTGCGCGTAATGGATAAGTTTAAATCCTTTTCCAACACGCCGTTGATACCAGTTGCCCCCCCATCCTCGCCGCCGTGACCGGCATCCAAAATAATGACGAACTGATCAAGTGCCACCGTATCCGTCACACGCAACACGTCAGCGCCTTGTTCGCAAATGGATGCACACAGTAACATCACACAGAGAAAGAACGCCAGAAAAGAAATATAGTGCCATCTTTTTTTCACGAAGCATCACCTCGCTTCAAAGTCGGAGGCCAAGCGGTCTTAGGAAGACAATAGTAGGCCTCAACTCCTTGGCTCACAGAACGACATGG
>JAZNAM010000056.1:0-29151 GCA_045586515.1 Eubacteriales bacterium | reverse complement strand
GACCTTTGTCCGTAAGGGACAAAGGTCGCCACGGGACACGGCCAAGCCGCGTTCCTATCTTATTCTTTTAAGTGGGTGTTTATTACTCATTCTCAAGGCCGGAAAGGGCGCTGAGAAGACCTGCCATGCCAATACCTTCGCTTGCATTCTCAGCAACATCGGCATCCTCATCACCGTCAAGCGTTGCCATCTCAGCAAGCTGCATCACGTCATAGCTCTTACCCATGTTGCTATCCGTATTCTCTACGACTTGTGCACTTGCAAGCTCGTTCTCAAGTGCAACAAGCTCTGCCTTGCTCTGGCCAAGTGCAGCATTTGCACCGAAGAAAAGCACAAGGGAGCAAACCAACACTGCAGAAAAAGCAGCATATACAAAGGAGAAACGGGGACGGAACACCTCGCGAGGACGACGGCTGTTTTCAACCTTACGTGCAGCCTCGGCGCGTCTGTCGGCTTCCATCTTTGCCTTTTCTTTTGCGCGCTTTACCTCTACGCGATGTGCAGATTCTGCAACAGCGCGGCGCATCTCTCCAACGCGATCGTAACCGTGGCGCTCATTGTAGAACGAAACAAAATCGGCAGTGGTAATCGTTACGCCACCGTCAGGCGTGTCGCTCAGCAAAACGACAGTGGTAGCGTTGGGAACAGGCTCTGCGTCCGTAGAACGTACGGCAAGCGCCTGTTGAGTACGGTCATAATACCGTTCGCGCAGTTCACCAAACTGACGGCTATAATTGTCTTCAATATAGATCTTGTCGTAAACTTCGCGATCCATGGTAATACCCTTCCTTTAACTTATATTCTTTCTGCCACACGAAGCTTTGCACTGCGAGAGCGCGGATTTTCCTCCAGCTCCTCAGCACTCGGCAACACGGGCTTCTTGCTCACAACTCGCACAAGTGGCTTCTTACCACACACGCAGATCGGAAGATCACGTGGGCAGGTACACCCTGCTGCGAGTCTTGTAAATGTTTGTTTCACAATTCGATCTTCCAACGAGTGGAATGTGATGATTGCAATGCGTCCACCAATTCTCATACGCGACACAGCGGCTTCTATCGCAGGCACGATTACGTCAAGTTCACCGTTGACCTCAATACGGATTGCCTGGAAGGAACGCTTTGCAGGATGATGTCCCCCGTCCCTTGCAGCAACAGGTATCGCACTTTTGATGAGATTAGCAAGCTCGCCCGTCGTTTCGATCGGCGCCTTTTCGCGAGCGCCGACGATACGTGCGGCGATCCGAGCGGAGTAACGCTCTTCACCGTAGGTAAAAAGAATGCGTTTTAACTCCTCTTCGGAATACGTGTTGACCACATCGTAGGCAGTTTTTGTACCTCGTTGGTCCATTCTCATATCCAGCGGTGCATCGCTTTGATACGCAAAGCCGCGATCCGCCTCGTCAAGCTGATAGGAGGAAACGCCCAAATCCAACAGCAAGCCGTCAATTTTTTCTACGTTGCAATCATCCAATACCTTAGAAAGGTTGGAAAAATTGCTGCGTACGATTTTTGCTCTATTGCCAAGAGGAGCCAAACGCTTGCCCGCCGCGGCAATCGCTGCCTCGTCTTGATCAATGGCGATAAGCAATCCATTATCGAGAGCGGACGCAATGGCAAAGGAATGACCTCCACCGCCTGCGGTACCGTCTACGTAAATACCATTCGGCTGAATGGCCAGTGCTTCGATACATTCATCCAACAGGACGGAACGGTGATAAAATTCTCCCATTAGATCATGCACCCATCAATTTCTTCGGAAAGATCCGCAAGGTCAAGGCTGTTCACGTACTCATCGTACTTGGTCTTACACCAAATTTCGCCGAAATCGCCACAACCGACAACGACGATGTCGTGATTGCCTCCCTCTTCAAAGTCAGCACCGACGCATTCCCAAATTTCGCGCGGAACGCGCACACGGCCGAGAGAGTCGGGAGCTGCCTGCACCGCTCTGCGAAGAAGTTGAAACATTGCTCTTTCAAACTTGCCGCGCACCATTTGCTTTTTGAGGGACTCAATGTACTCGTCCCATGCAGACATGGAGTAGATTCTAAGGCAAGAATTATCGAGCTTGCAAACGATCATAAACTGCTCGCCAAGCTCCGTGCGAAACTTTGCAGGAACGGAAAAGCGATACTGCGCATCAATTGTGGGGCGATGTTCACCAAACAGCATTTCGCGTTCCTCCTTTCGCTTTTTTTCAACGGGATTGTCTTTCCTAAACTTACCTTTTCTTTCCTAAATCTCCCATTAACCATATTATAAACAAAAAAACCTCCTTTTGTCAAGGGGGTTCAACAAAAAAATTGCATTTTTTTAGTGATTTTTTGAGATTTTTTTACCTGTTTCTTCCAAACGGCAAAAAAAGCTTTCTTCCGACCTTTTTGTACCTTCCTAACCTCCCTTTTTGCACGCGTTCGATAAAAAAAGCCACCCCCGAACAAGATCTGTTCGGGGGTGGCTAAGCCATTTTTTCTACCTATATATAATTAGCTGCGATAGGCGTTCAGTGCATAAAGCTGCTGTTGGGTATAGGGGCTGAATTTCGAGCCAAACTCATTGCAGTACAGCGAACTCGGATCATAGCTGGTGTCATTGATCGCCGCCTCGGCAACGGTTGCAGCACTGGTGTTCGCAAAAGTAGCAGACCAGTAGGTGTGCGTCTTGCCATTTGCGGTAGTTACCTCCAGGTAACCAACTGCGGTGAATTCCTTGGTATTCTCCCCTGCTGCCAGTTCCATGTCGGAAGCGAACACTGCGAAATCATCGGTGTAGTATGCAAGCGAACCGGAAACTTCCTTATAGGCAACGTTGGCAAGTCCTTCCTTAGTAAGAGCCGTGTCATCCGTGAGGAGTGCCGAATCAACGATCAGCATACCAATCTTCACGTTGTTAGCCCCGTAGGCGGTCACAAGCGAGGTGTACACATCTTTTCTCACTGCGTTGTAGAAACGCATAGCAGGTGCACCAGACATTGCAACGGAAGCCTTACTAAGCGTCGTAACGCCCGCACGACGTGCGTCAAAATAATAGTAGTCGGTGCCGTTATTGTTATCAACGCCAAGGAAAAGGGTATGCTTGATGCCATATACTTCTTCGTCTTCCAGAACGCCAAGTCTTGCGGGTTGCAATGCGTTAGAAGTTTCCAGCACCAATCTTAAGGTCTCGTTGGGGTCCTTACTATACAAAGGATAACTGCCCACGTAGCTCTGCTTTTGTACCTTCAGCGACTGCTTCATTGCGCTGATGCGGTTGCTATAGGAAAGACCCGTAAGGTAACGCATACCTGTATTTGCGGGCATGCTTGCGGACGCCAAAATGTTTGCGTAAATGATATCGCCCGTGCCGGAAGAATCCTCAAGGGCGGTCTTCTCGATCTTATAGTAAGTGGAAGACAAGCCAAGATATGCAACGGAACGAACATCCGCCATAGTTACTTCGCCCTCCAATACGGAGTCGGTTGCATCCGCCACACCATATACAGCGGATCCCGTGGCACTGAGCGAGAACACGACGTTGCCACGCTCTGCATTGTAAGAGGTGGAATCACAGCCGTCAACAGCAACCACCTTTACAGCGTACTCGCCGTTGGAGTTTCTAAGCGCCAGCTCGGGAGAACCGTTGTTTGCCCAGTACTGACGGAAGTAATTCACGCCAAAGTCAAGATCGGCGTTGTAAGCATCGTATGTGTCCGAGGTAAGGAACCAAACCACCATAGATTCACCAGGCTGAATTACACACTCAGCAGGATTATTAATGTGGTCCTTGGCAAAGTAGTAGTAAGCACCGTTACCGGTCACATGATCAACAGGGTTGCCTGCACGCATAGGTGTTGCCTGTGTGAAGCCCGTACCAGTCGTGCACGCCTTGTCAAGCGGCGTACGAACAAGTGCATAATCGTACACGTTAACCGCGCGATTCGAGGTATTTGTAAGCTCGATCGCACTAAAGGCATTGAGGGACTCACCTGTCAGCGTATTCGTTCTGGGAATGATCTCCGTAATCATCAACGAGGGATTCTGTGCGGTGCGCTTGTAGAAATTACCGATCAGAATCTGCTGATAGCCCGCCTGCTTGCCGACGTGCGCACCGGTTGCTCGGGTGGGAGTCATAACGGTATAAAGTGTGCCCTTATGGAAATCCGAAGAACCGTCCACACCGTAAACGTAAGAACCCGAATAACCATTCTGCTGAATACCTGCGTTACCAAAGGTGCCAGCAGCGGTGTTGGTATCCGTATTCATATTACCGGTTGCGATACCGGGCATCCAGTCTACGTAACTCTCGATGGTGCTAAGATCGGTTGAGGGAAGTTTGCTGTAGTCGATTTCCTTATTGTTCTCATCGCATGCCGCTCCAACGTAGAAGGTGTAGTTTAGAGCATCCGCAATGTTGAAACCACTTACGACCAAAACCTTGACATCTTTCGTAACGCCGTAGTTCTTATAAATGTAACGGAAACCCTTGTCAGCGATCTCCTGGGAAAGGTCGCCATCATTGGTGAGGTTCATCCACGCCTTTTCATAATCCGCCTCCTTGAAATGAACCACAAGGGTCTCACCGGGATTCAGCATGGTGTTGGTGTTGTAATCCGCAGAACCGTTCTTGTAACGGGTGTTCCAGTTATCCACGTAATAAATCTTGCGGCTGGATCCGGTATCACCCTCAGCCACTACGTAACTGCTGCCAACCTTGTCATACGACTTGGTATCCGCAAATTCGTAGGTGTGTTCGGGGAGCGCGTCAATTTGAGCCTTGGAAAGGTAAAACGCACTGCTCTTCGCCACATTTCCTATAATGTTACCGAGATTGATATGGGTTTCGTAATTCTGCTTACGATTGCCCGAAATCGCATCGATCGCGGTACCGTTGGTAAAGTTCTTGGAACGGACAATGGAGTAATTTGCAATATTTACAGGCTTATCGGTGGGGTTGTAAAGCTCAATGTACTCCGCCCACTGATAGTCACTGCTGCTGGACTTGTAAGGTGCACCGCAAATCTCAGTGATCAAAAGTGCGGGCAGCTGAGAAGAAACGCTTGCAGCCTCTACGCTAGTGGTGGTCACCTTGATCTCGTCGATATCAGCAACCACACCGGGCTGTGTGAGAATAGCAAGATTAGACGCATCATTACGAGTGAGGAAGTCATTCCAAAGATCGGCATTCCTGATCTGCTTGTTGTAGTCCGAACTATGTACGCTCTCGGAAACGCGATCTTCACCAATCTTCACAGATACGCCCTGTTCGTAGTTGTAATCCAGTTCAACCTCGAGCACGAGATTGGCAGCATCCTCAAGGCCGTTTGCCAACACGTTGGGGAAGCTTTCTTCCTTTGCGAGGGAATGCAGTTCACACTTGTCGCCTGCAGCGGGATAGTACACACCATTTACACCTGTACCGTTTTTACGGACGGCGGCAATGCCGTACACCTCGTTGCCTGTACCATTTGCCACACTGCCATCCATATCGTTGTAGTTATAGATGATGGCAGAATAATTGCCCGCCTCAGTAGTATTCACGCGATAGGTAAGGCGATAAGAGAGCTTAAAGTTGGTGTTGCGCAGGATTGCCATTGCATCACCGCTAAAAATATTGATAAAGCTATCACTCGTCGCATTGAGCGTGTCCACGCGCAGTGCATTGCCGGTGCCATCCTCTTTTGCAACGATGGAATAAGTTGCGCCATTCGTCGCCTCCTTGGATGCAGGAATATACCAACCGAGCACCTCAAGCAACGACAGGCCAGTTGTGTCGGCGTCGATTGCATCGAAATCCTGATTATAGATCACGTAGGTCGTGGTTGCCTCGTCTGCCGCAAAAGCAGGGAGAGCAACGGCGGGCACGAGTGCCGCCACCATCAGGACCGCGAGAAGAAGAGAGAGCAATTTTTTCATACGAATTCTCCTTTTCCGGAATGTTTGCTACCCTCACGGACGTCCAGCGTAAAGATCGCCCATAAGATTAATAATATTCTAACATAAAACATTACGCGCGTCAAGTAGCGCGCGACGCCCGCCGCGCGAAACCTTTCCCTTGATATGTATCTAGTGTGTAGAACTTTTTGTCTATTGTGTTCAAAATCTTTCGCTTGTCTGCACTCCACCAAGGTGCAAGAAGTGTGTTTTTATCCCCGTCCCCCGTCAAACGTGCCACAACTACGTGCTCTGGCAAGCAAGAAATCGCTTTTACTACCAAATCGGTGTAGTGATCCATTTCCAAGGGAAAATAGGCACCGTTTTCGTATATTTCCGCCATTTTCGTGTTTTTGCAGACATACAAAAGATGGATTTTTACCTCATCTGGGGCGAGTTCCGCCACCTTTTGCGCAGTTTCCATCATCATTTCGTCATTTTCACCAACAAGACCGAAAATAATGTGTACACCAATACGTACGCGAGGCGCTCTCTTACGCAATCTTTGATACGATTCAAAGAACGTGGCAAAATCGTGCCCTCTGCCAACACGCGCGGCGGTATCATCGTGTATTGTCTGTAAACCAAGCTCCACGGTGAGCACAGTTCGCTCGGAAAGTTGCGCCAAATAGTCTATCACGTCGTCAGGCAAGCAATCGGCGCGCGTCCCGATATTTAACCCTACTACACCGGGAAGCGACAATGCCTTTTCGTACTGCTCAACAAGATAGGAAAGAGGGGCATACGTGTTTGTAAAGGATTGAAAATACGCAATAAACCGATCCGTTTGCCACTTCCCTGTCATGCGTTCACGTTGCATGCGATACTGCTCCTCAATCGAACAAGCACGCGCGTTAAATTCCCCTGCCCCCTCGGGTGAACAAAAAATACATCCCGTCGTTCCAAACGTGCCATCACGATTCGGACAGGTAAATCCACCATCCAACGTTATTTTTGCGACTTTGCCACCAAACGTATGCCGCAAATAATAGTCATACGTGTGATAGCGCTTATTCGTGTCCGAAAACACAAAAGGACTGCGCATATTCTCTTTCATACGTTCCTCCGAATAGCAAAGGGAGGGCGGATTTCCGCCCGCCCTTTTGCGGTCTTATTTAGAAAGCAGTTTTTCCAGTGCTGCCACACGGGCACACACGGTAAACACACGCATTGCAGACACCAGATCCTCATTGGAGGGGAAGGTGGGGGCAAGGCGGATATTGCTATCCTTGGGATCCTTACGGTAAGGATAGGTTGCGCCAACGTTCGTCAGGGTCACACCTGCCTCACGGCAAAGGTTGAAGGTGCGGATCGCACAGCCGGGCAGAGCGTAGTAGCTGATAAAATAGCCGCCCTTAGGCTCGGTCCAGCTTGCAATACCAAGATCACCCAGATCTTCCTCAAGAATAGCCAGAACGCTCTCAAACTTGGGACGGATCACATCGGCATGCTTCTTCATGTGTGCAAGCATGTTTTCCGCATTGCCGAAGAAACGGACGTGACGAAGCTGATTGAGCTTGTCGTGGCCGATGGTCTGTGCGCTGAGAATGGGCTTGATCTGCGCCATGTTCGCAGCATTGGTAGCGAGAACAGCAACACCTGCACCAGGGAATACAACCTTAGAGGTGGAAGCAAAGTAGAACACCATGTCTTCGCGACCGGTCTTGCGACACTCTGCAAAAATGTCCAGAAGAGTATCCTTCTTGTCCTCATAAAGATCATGTACCACGTACGCGTTATCCCAGAAAATGCGGAAATCAGGGGCTGCAGGGGTAAGCGCAGCCAAACGGCGAACGGTTTCATCCGAGTAGGTGATGCCATCGGGGTTGGAATATTTGGGGTTGCACCAGATACCCTTTACGGTAGAATCATTGTTGACAAGCGCCTCAACAGCATCCATGTCGGGACCGGTAGGAAGCATTTCCACCGGAATCATCTCGATGCCAAGAGATTCACAGATTGCGAAGTGACGATCATAGCCGGGTGCAGGGCAAACGAACTTGACCTTCTCTTCACGCCCCCAAGGACGAGTACTGCCTGCCACACCGTACAGCATTGCTCTTGCAACGGTGTCATACATAAGATTAAGGGAGGAGTTGCCACCTACGAAAATATAGCTCTCGGGGAGTCCAAGCAGATCTGCAAACATTTTTTTCATTTCCGGAATGCCGTCGAGCACGCCGTAGTTGCGACAATCAAGGCCGGATGCAGCGTAGCACGCCTCCTTGGTAGAAAGGCAAGTCAGCATATCATTGGTAAGATCAAGCTGTGCGGTACCGGGCTTGCCGCGAGAAAGATCAAGGGAAAGGCCCTTAGCGCACCAAGCGTCATACTCCGCTCTTGCTTTAACGAGTTCTTCCTGCAGCTGTTGTGCAGACATGTTTGTGTAGTTCATAGCGTCTCCTTACTTCGTTTCAGTTGAATTTCGCATTTGCAATACGTTCAAAATTGCAAAATTACCACAATCAAGTGGTATTATAGCACGTTTACGCAAGAATTGCAATAGCAAATTGCATTTTTGCAGAAAATATATTTATTTGTTTTTCCAAAACAGTTCGTGTCTGTGGGCAAGCGCCGCGGCATTCCCTGCCACCTGAATGTCCTGCCAGTGCGAGGGATATAGATGCAGATAAGGTTCCTCGGCATAACGACTGTCAATCAAGACAACCACGCCTTTATCCTCTTCACGGCGAATAACGCGCCCGGCGGCTTGCAGTACACGATTGAGCCCAGGATATGTATATGCATAATCATAGCCACGCTCACATTTGTTCTCATAATAGTCGCGCAACATATTACGCTCGTTGGAAAGCCCGGGAATTCCTACACCCACGACAACCACGCCAATTAAACGATTACCGGGAAGATCAACACCCTCGGAAAAACTGCCACCGAGTACGCAAAAACCAACTCGCATCTTCCCCTCATCCTCGCAAAAGTTATCAAGAAACGCTTCCTGATCGCTTCGCTTCATACCACGATGCTGTAAAATTGTTTGCACACGCGGATATTTGGCGTGGAATTCCTTGTGTACGCACTCCATATACTCATAAGACGGAAAAAATGCAATATAATTCCCCGCCTTGGCGCTTACTGCCGCGGCGAGTAGCGTTGCCACGCGTCGATAAGATTTTTCCCTGTCCTCGTATCTTGTGCTCACTCCATTGGCTACCGTTACACAAAGATTTTCCTTCGGGAAGGGGGATGGCAACTCCAACGTCCTTGCTCCTCTACCACCAAGAATATCCACGAAATAATCAAGCGGTTGAAAGGTTGCGGAAAACAAGATCGTAGCGCGGGCACGTCCCATGGCAGCGTGTAAAACACCTGCGGGATCCAAACAAAAGATCTCCATAGTAAGCTCACCGCGCTCAAGCTGGATATACGTAAGAAAGCGATCATCGTAATACTCTGATAATCCGCAAAAACGTTTTAGCGTTGCAGATAATTCCGAAAGTTCCCCGGCAAGAGGATGCGTGGGCATTTTTTTGAGAAACACATCAAGATCGCGCCGCAAACGCGACATCTCTTCCGTTGCGTTTTGAAGCGGAGTATGACTTAGATAATATCCGCTCTCTGTGCCCTCCTCGTGCTTTTCGCGATGCTCGGTACAAAGCACCGATAAACGACGCACCCCCATCACGAAACCGCCCAACATCTTTTCGAGTTCACTGTCCTCAACGGGATCAATACGTGCATATATTGCTTCAAAAGGCGCAAGCATAAGCTTTGCGGAATACATATCTCTTGCACGATCGGGAAGATTATGTGCCTCGTCCACAAGGAACACGTATTCACCGCACTCTCCGTCTTCTATACTAAAATATCGACGAAGATACACGTCGGGGGAAAATGCGTAGTTGTAGTCGCATATAATGACCTCACAGCGCTCCGATAGATCAAGCGACAACTCATAAGGACATATGCGATGTTTTTTTGCAAGTTGCATCACGATACTTTGTGGGAACCCGTGACACTCTGCAAGAAGCTCACTCAGTGCTGCATCAACGCGATCATAGTAACCACGTGCGAATGGGCAAGCATCCGGGTTACAACGCGATACTGCACCATCGCGGCACCCTTCCGGATGTGCGCACATCTGCTCCTTAGCATAAAGCATTACCGTACGCAACTTTGAACCCGCCTCATAAAGCTTAGCGGCGGCGGCGTACGCCTCGCGACGCACGCTTGCCTTGGCAGTTAGATAAAAGATGCGATCACAATGCCCCTCTCCTATTGCTTTAACAGCGGGATACAACGTGGACATTGTTTTACCAATACCGGTTGGCGCCTCGGCAAACAGGCGCTTTCCCTGCCGTATGGCACGAAAAACACTCTCAGCCAGTTCCGTTTGTCCTTCACGCGGATTGGGATAAGGGAAACGCAAAGACTGTACGCTAGGCAATCGCTCGTCATAGCGGCAGATAAGATCTCTTGCCTGCGTTTCGATCCGTTCGAGCATCGATGTATAGAACACATAAAGCTCGCCCTCACTTACCTCATGGCACATATCCTCAACCGCGCCCGTTTCGCTTTGATACAAACGCATGCGAAGCGTAACACTGCGCACCTCGCGTGATGCTGCAAACAGATACGCCAATGCACGCAGGCGAGAATACGAATCCTGGGGCACATAGGAGCTGCGCGACAGTTTAATCTCTTCCACAATCGCGCGTTCCTCCACAACGGCATCCGCAATACCCTCTACGGTATACGTGATTCCGTTATGCGTAAGTGTATTGCGCAGTAACACATGCTGCACTCTTCCCTTTTCCGCAGGGATCTTTAATTTGCTTTGATCCACTCTGACACGTGGACGCTGAGGTCGCCTTGTATCAATATGTCCGCTTTTGTGTGCTATGGCACACAGCTCCTCTACGGAAAGTTCAACACAAGAACGCTCCGGGCAATATCGCACACAGCACACCCCCTTTCACATATTACGTTCATTGTAGCATACAACGTCCGCAAAGTCAACCGCACAAAGGCATTGCAAGCAAAACTGGTAAATTTTTAGGGGTAGCGAAGCCTTAGCAAATTGATTATAATGTACATAGCTGGCATCATACACGAAAGGTGGGATATCCATGGAATGGATCAAAATTAGCGCCAACAAATTAAAGATCATGCTGACCGCCGAAGACGCACGTCACTATGATTTGGACTGCAACACCTCAGCTTGCAGTGATATGGCAACGCGTGCCGCGTTTCGGGAAATCCTGTCGGATGTTTGCCGCGAAACGGGCTTCGACACAAGGCAGGAGGAAACTTACATACAAATGTACCCTTCAAAGGAAGGCGGTTGCGAGCTGTTTATCACCAAAATGGGCCTTCTTTTTACCGGAGAGCGGGAATGGAAAGCCACAAAAAAGGAGAACCTGCGCTCTGCAAGGATTCGACTTGCCTGCCGCGATCGTGCTTTCCTTTTCGCTGAAATGAGTGCCCTTCTTTTAGGATGTCGCTCACTCCTCGGCAACACACTTATTGCGGACAGTCGCGCTTTTCACGACGACACCGCCAACTTTTGGCTGATTCTTACACCTCACGAAGATACCGAGGGAGGTGAGTTTGGCATCCTTTCGGACTTTGGGCGAGAAATCCCCTTTGAATCAGCAAGCACGTTTCTAAAAGAACACGGCAAAACGCTCTGCGACAGCGCCGCCGTTCAAACATTGGGCGCACTCATATAAAAAAGGAACCCGATCGGGTTCCTTTTTTATATAAATTCTGTCGTGGAAAACACGGCAAGCGGCACGCTTCCGTCCCACGAAACGGACCAGGCGTAATCCACACCGTTTCGTAAAATAATCTCGGAGTACACATGTTCCCCCTCAACCTCAATGGTAGAAGGCGAAAAATGCGGCAACCCCTTCCTCTTAAAAATCGCCTCTTTTGCCGTCCACGCCCGAAACAAATAGTGAAGCTGCGCCTCATCTTCCAGGGCCAAATATTTCTCATACTCTCGAGGGGTGAGCACACGACTTGCAAAATCAGGATGATGAGGTTGACGAATGCGCTGAATGTCGACGCCGATGGGTGTTGACGCAATAGCCGCGGCGGCAATATAATCACTGTGGGAAAGCGAAAACTCGCAGTAGGGAGTGCTCCATTTTCCAGTCGGCTCACGTGTGAATGCCAAGCTATTGATATTTATATTGTAAACCTCGCGCAATCCAAGTTCTAACACCCTCCATGCATAGTATTTTTCCTGGCGAGATCGTTCGTTTTTGATGCGTTCGATATAGGCCTGCCTTGCAGTATCGTGTACGCGCCTTACCTCTCCATCACACGGAAACGTAGCAATAAACACATAGGCTTGATGAGTTCTTCGCACGGCCCTTCTCCCCTTTCGCTGTCATGTCACTATTATAGCATGGATCGTGCATGAAATCAATAGAAAAAGGGCCGACATGCGTCGGTCCTTTGTAATTTGCTTAGCAAGGCCATGCCTCATCATCGCAGACAACAGTAACGTTGGGATGAAGCTTAAGAAGCGTAACGGGGCACTTAGTGCTTACGGTGTCACCGCAAAGCAATGCTCGCATTGCTTCCTTCTTCACAGCGCCGCTTGCCATCAGCACGATTGCCTTTGCGTTCATAATAGCGCCAAGACCCATGGTGAGAGCCTGACGGGGCACGTCGTTCTCAGATGCGAAGAAACGAGAGTTTGCTTTGATGGTTTCGGGCTTGAGATCGGTCACGTGCGTATCAGCAACGATGGCATCGTCGGGCTCGTTAAAGCCGATGTGACCGTTACCGCCAACGCCGAGAACCTGCAAATCGGCATAGCCGATGGAGGCCACGAACTTCTCGTAACGAGCAGCTTCTGCTGCATGGTCGACAGTATCACCGACAGGCAAGTACGTGTTTGTGGGATCGATGTTTACGTGGTTGAACAAATGCTTCTGCATAAAGTAGCGGTAGCTCTGATCGTGATCACCGGGCAATCCGCAGTACTCGTCGAGATTGATGCTAACAACGCGAGAGAAATCAAGCGCGCCTGCCTTGTACTCCTTCACAAGTTCGGCATACATGCCCTCGGGCGTAGAACCGGTAGCAAGACCAAGCACTACATCGGGCTTTGCCTTGATAGCATCAGAAAAAATCTTAGCGGCAGCAGCAGACATCTCGGCATAATCCTTGCAATGAATAACCTTCATAAGTAATTCTCCTTTGTGAGATTTAGATTTTGAACTCATTATAGCACAATATGATATGCAAGTCAACACTCAACAATTCCTGCTTGGCAAAAGCTGCCGGGTATTGGTTATGCTATTCTACCGATCAATGTTTTACAAAAACAAAGCAAAGCAGCTCCGTTCCCTTCTTGATATCAGTGATTCGTGCGTCACCCTTCATCTCGCGCCCGATAATATAGGGCTGTCATATACAAGAGCGTTCAATTTTTGTTAGCTACCACATTCCACCGAATCACAAACATGCACTCACCTTTCATCGCCAAAATCAATCGCTTTTTTACACGCTCCTATTGCACTGTTGTTGAAGTTGTGATATAATGATATATTGGAGCAAAAATACTTTTAATGAGGAATACTATGGACTGGGAAACACTTGAAAAACAATGCGAGAGTTGTGAGAAATGCGCGCTGTGCGCCACACGCACCAAGTGCGTGTTCGGCACAGGCTCGCGCACCGCAGATCTACTGTTCGTGGGCGAAGCCCCCGGCGAACAAGAGGATCTAACCGGCACTCCTTTTGTGGGACGTGCTGGACAGCTACTCAATAAATTCCTCGACGCAGTAGACATCCCGCGCAAGGACGTCTACATTGCCAACATTCTCAAATGCCGCCCTCCCCAAAATCGCGATCCGCTCCCCGCGGAAGAGGCGGCGTGCATCGGCTATCTGCGCGAGCAAGTAAAACTTTTGCAGCCGCGCGTAATCGTTTGCCTTGGCAGAATTTCTGCCATGAAGCTTATCAAGGAAGATTTCCGCATCACAAAGGAGCATGGCATGTGGTTTGAAAAGAACGGCTACCTCATGACCGCCGTTTACCACCCTGCTTACCTTTTGCGCGACCCGCGGAAAAAGGAAGACATGTTAGAAGATATGAAGCGCATTGCCAAAAAGTTAAACGAGCTGCGCGGAAAGGCATAATATATGGAATTATCTACGTTCTACGATCTACTCTCCATCATCGGCGTACTCTTTTTGCTGCTTGTAACGGGCTATATCTGTCGCCGTGTCGGCTTTATTGACGACGTTGGCTCCAAGCGTCTGTCCAAGCTCATTATCTGCATCGGTCAGCCTATGATGATCGTAGGTGCACTTATCAGCAAGGACTTCAGTTGGGACATGCTGAAAGCAGGACTCTTTTATATGCTCATCGGCTTTTTGCTCCATCCTCTCATGGCGGGCATTGCATGGATTGCTTCTCCTCTGTTCCCCAAAGGAAACCGGCGCAACATCAGCCTTTTCTCCATTATTTTCACCAACTGCGGTTTTATCGGTCTGCCCATCCTGAACACCATTTTCCCCGGGCAAGGTGCATTTTACGGCGCGTTCTTCCTGATAGGCTTCCACGTGTATATCTGGACACTCGGCATCTATATCCTCTCGCGCGGTAACGATAATGTAAAACTCACGCCCAAAAAGGCGATCTTCAACTATGGCACGATCCCCTGCGCCATCGGTCTTTTGCTCTATCTTGCCAAGGCGTATATTACAATTCCCGATTTCGCGGTGAACTTCACCAATCAACTTGGCAACCTGTGCTTGCCGATCTCGGTGCTGATCATCGGTGCACTCATCGCGGCACAAGGTTTTAAACCCATTTTCACCAACGGGCGCCTGTACCTCTTTAACCTGACCAAGCTGTTAATCGTTCCGATTGTGGTGTGTGGTGTTGCCAAACTCGCAACGCTTGGCATGGCTGACACTGACAACGCACACAACATCGTGCTGTTCTGTACAGTGATCGCCGCAATGCCCAGTGCCACGACTGTTGCGATGCTCTCTGAAATCTATGATCTGGACTCGAAATATGCAGCGCAAGCGGTCGGTTCCACCTCGCTTTTGTCCGTCGCAACACTCCCCTTGCTGTATTTCATCGGTGATCTGGTCGGCAGACTGTAATACAATAAAACACCCAACGGCAAGTGCCGTTGGGTGTTTTTTGTTAGGTGCGTTTTTTTCGGCGAATAAAAAGCGAAAGCAACGCACGAGGGGAGAATGGAATAAGCGGATACAGGTAGCTGTGTGTGCCATTGACGGTTTTATTGCTCACAATAAGCAACACAATGACAATCACACCGATACCAAATCCCCACACATTAAAGAACGCGGTAAGAGTTAGGAGTAAAATGCGCATAAATTTAAGCGCGTAACCGAGTTCAAAGCTGGTTTGCGTAAAGTTGGCGATCGCTACAAAGGACATATACAAAATGACCTCCGGAATGAGCCAACCCGCCCCTACCGCAAACTCTCCCAAAATAAGTCCGCCGACAACGGATAACGAGTTGGCAAGCATATCAGGCGTGTTCATTGATGCCATTCGAAGTCCATCAATGACAAACTCGGCAAGAAGCAGCTGCAAATAAACAGGTACACTTCCTCGTTCCGTAGGAAACGCAAACGCGAGCCATTCAGGAACAAGCGCAGGATTCATCACACCGAGAAACCAAAGCGGCGTTAAAAATAATGTGAGCCAAAAGACCGCGTGGCGCACCACGCGCAGATACGTGCCTGTAAGGGGTGGCAGATAAAAATCGTTAGTTTCCTGTAAAAAAGAAAAGATAGAAGTAGGCAGTATCATTGCCGAGGGGGAGTTATCAAGCAATATGATGACGCTTCCCTCCAAAAGATGTGCTGCCGCCGTGTCAGGACGCTCGGTATAGCGTATCTTGGGAAAAGGGTTGTACCAACGCGAGCGAATCAGTGTTTCCGCCAACGATTCGTGCCCCATGGTAATGGCGTCGGTATTAAGCCCCTTTATCCTTTCGGTGATATACGTCACAAGATTAGGGTCTGCCCGATCCGCCATATACGAGATCACCAAGTCGCTTTTGGATGCTTCCCCTACTGACATATAACGCATTGTCAGCGTGGTATCGCGCACACGACGACGAATTAACGCAGTATTAAAAAGCAATGTTTCCACAAAACCATCGCGCGCACCGCGCATAACACGATCGTTTTCGGGCTCCGCTGTTTCGCGTGCAGGGTAGGTGCGCGCGTCGATGATCATAGCTTCGCCGCCAAAACTCGAGCCAAGCATCAGCGTAGCTCCCGACAGCACCATTTGAAGCATCAACTCTTCGTTTTGCGTGACCTCGCACTCCACATAAGGCATATTCTCGCGCAAAAAACACGTTGCATCCTTAGGCATCTTCTTGATTGAGAGCAAGTAAATAAACAGTTTTTGCATGGCTCCATCCTTGATAAGACCATCAATATAGAACAACGTCACCTCGCCATCTGCCACGCGAAGCACCTTTTTGAGCACATCAAAATTTTCCGCCACACGCAGTTTTTTCTCAAAATAGCGTACGTTTTGCTGATAGCTTTCCCCTAACATACCGCACCTCGCACCTTCGTTTTCCCTAAAAGTGTCCCCGCATGCGTGCAACTTTATACCAAAAAAGGGCTCCCTTTCAGGAGCCCTTTTGATTATTCAATGATAAGAAATTCGGGGATACCGTCCTTATATTTTGGCATCGCCTCACCTGAAATCAAGGGGAGCAAGTAACGCGCACACGCCTCAGTAACATGGTTGCCACGTGCATTGATAAATTCATCGGGTACATGCTTAATCTTGTTGGCAATTTCGGACACATCGCTGTGCGATACCGAAAACAGATACGGCTCCGTGCTCTCGCGCACAATGACCATCATCTCACGCGTCACACCCTCGCCCGCTGCCTTTACGGCCGCTTTACCAACCGCAACAGATTCCGCAAGGTCGGTAGCAGATGCAATATGTGAAGCGCAACGCTGCGGAAGATTAAGCTCAATCGAGCGCACCTTGCAGCCAAGTTCTGCCTTTACGGCATATTCAAGCGCTTTGCCCGTACCCGAAAGCTGCTTGTGACCAAAAGCATCTGTAGATGCCACGCCAAAGCCTTCGCATACATAAGTACCATCGGCGAAGCGGATACCCTCAGACACTGCGATTACCACGTTGGGGTGCTTTGCAAGTGCCGCACGCAGATCCTCAAAGAATTCTTCTTTGGAGAAGTTACGCTCGGGCAGATAGATAAGATCGGGCGCAATACCGTTCACCACAGACGAAATACCAGCGGCGGCAGTAAGCCAACCTGCATCACGACCCATGATCTCTACGATCGTCACGGCAGGCACAGTGTATACGGCACAGTCGCGAATGATTTCCTGCATCGTGACCGCAATATACTTGGCAGCAGAACCAAAGCCGGGTGTGTGATCGGTTACCACAAGATCGTTGTCGATGGTTTTGGGCACGCCGAGCACTCTTACCTCGTATCCGCACTCCGCGGTATATTTTGAGAGCTTTGCCACCGTATCCATCGAATCGTTACCACCGATGTAGAAGAAATAACGGATATCGTATTTTTTGAAGATCGCAAGCAGTTTTTCATAGACGGCATCGTCTTCACCGAGCTTCGGCAGCTTTTTGCGGCAGGAGCCAAGTGCGGCTGCTGGGGTATGCTCAAGTGCCTCAATCTTTTCCTCGCTATCAAAGAAAGCATTTAAGTCAACAAGATGCTCCTCAAGCAAACCTTGCACACCATTGCGCATACCGTAAAGCGTACAGATCGCACCATTTGCCACGTCCTCTTTCACACCACGAATAACGCCCGCAAGTGTTGCATTGATTGCCGCTGTAGGGCCGCCTGATTGTCCGACGACCGCATTGCCGATCAGTTTCGTCATATTCCGTCCTCCAAGGGTGATTTCATTATATATTCAGTATATCAAAGCACGCGCAAAAAGTCAAGAAAAGGCGAAGAAATTCACGTGTATGGGGGACAAGCAAGCATACATATAGTAAAGTGGAGGTGATTCCCTTGTTCACAATGCTCTTATCCCTGCTCGTCAACGCTTTTCATCTGCTGCTCGGGCTGGGTACACCGCAAAGCTTTCCGCCCCCGCTTAGCGCGGCTGAAGAGCGCGCCGCGTTTCAAGCCAAAAAGCGCGGTGATATGAAGGCACGCGAGAAGCTAATCCTACATAATCTGCGCCTCGTTTCGCATATCGTGCGCAAATACTATGGCAACGCAAAAAACCAAGAGGATTTGGTTTCCATTGGTAGCATCGGACTTGTCAAGGCGGTAGACACGTTTGATCCGCAAAATGGCGCACGCTTTGCAACCTATGCCGCCAAATGTATCCAAAACGAAATACTAATGCATTTTCGCTCGCAAAAAAAGCTCTCCGCTGAGGTATCCATACACGAAACCATTGACGTAGACAGAGACGGCAATCCCCTCACCTATATGGACGTGATCGCAACCGATGAAAATATTGCAGAAGAAGCTGACGCGCGCATCAAAGGCGAAACAGTAAGACGGTTGGTTAACACCGTACTTGACGAGCGAGAGCGTCAAATTATCGTGCTTCGCTACGGTCTTGGTGATAACAAAGCCCACACGCAACGCGAGGTGGCAGCACTTCTCGGTATCTCGCGTTCCTATGTAAGCCGCATTGAAAAAGCGGCGCTGGAGAAATTAAGAGAGCGGTGTGGGTGACCCGCTCCACCAATAGGAAAAGGGCGTCCAAGCGGACGCCCTTTTCCTATTGGTGGAGCATAGGGGAATTTAACTCGCACTATATATTGTAGGTAATTATCATAGTTTTTCACTATATATTGTGCTTTTTGCTTTTTTAGGTACAATTTAGGAACGGGGCTCAAACAATAAAAAAACGGCAGCACCCAACGATACTGCCGTTTTATCATATTATGTTGTCGAGAGCATCTCGCCAACCGCGCCGGGAATAACAGTAAAACAATTGGAGGGTTCCTGATAAACCTTCTTCTCTTCAGTTTCTTCCCTCTCGCAAAATTGTTCAGCCTGCTTGAGGAGATCTACCTGGTCCTCGATATAGTTCGACGTATCGATCACAATATTCTCATAGCCAAACTTATACCCAAAGAAACCATTAAGCACCACGGTAAGCAGCTTGATGAAGCACGTCGCAATCAACGTCCACGTGGGCGCTACCACGACCTCAAGCACAATCGTACTGATTGCAAGCGAGATCAGCAAGCTTGTCACAAACTTTACGATGTAGTTGATGTACTTCTTCTGTTCCGGCGGCATGCCAAGCGGAGAGCGTCTACCGCCACCTCTGCCGCGCCGCATAAACATATCGGGGGTAAGGTGAATAGGAGTAATAGCATTGGCTGCGATAAGCGCCCTCTTTTGAGCGCGTGAAAGCCTTTCATCGCAGCGGATCTGCTCAATATCTTTGCCAATATACATCTCCTCGTACAACTCGTATGAGAAGCCTACGTTGGCAAGAATGAACAAGCGCACACTTTTCAACTCATCTGTCACGAAGTGCCGACAAAAGGCCTGCAAACGCGGCTGGAATCGCCTTTCCACAATTCTCTTCTTATGAGTAGCGTGTTCTTCACAAGCGCCTGTATACAACGAGCACTGAAGGCCGGCACGCATACCGCTATCAGAGCACGACACGTACATACTGTACGAGCAGAACAGCAGGAGAAAGAAATCGAGCGCAAAGCCCATAAAATCCTGTATGGTGATCAAACGGATGTCGGTGGTGACAATGATCACCACCGCAAGAAGAATGAATCCACCAACAAAAATACCAGCGCTGTTAAAGAAACTGCGAACTGCTCGTTTTCTCTTGTTGCGATCCGCTACCACGGTGTTTTCAATACGCGCCGGGATAGAAGCCGGCGCAGGAATCTTATCCATCTACATCACCCCCATTATCGGTATCGGGTGACGCGATTGCCGTTTCAGCAACCGGGACGGGATCGGCCTTTTCACCGACCGCGTCACCAATCTTGTATAAAACGGCACCTGCTACGTTAGCAAGGGCACCTACACCCGCCACTACAAGCATCTCTCTGATGATGTTGGAAAGAATGGAGAGGAGCACGAAAACGATACACCACATCACCCAAGCATCCGGCGACTTGAAATACGCCAATAGCCACTTGGCAAAAGGGATGCAGGAAAGAAAAGCAAACACGAGGAACAACCCCGACACCGTCGATTCGGCGCTCCGTTCTACCCAGATAGGAAACATGGAAAGGGTGGTGATCAAGGGCGCTGCGACATCCAGGCCAATAGCACCCGCTTTGATCAGTTTTCCCTTGGTTGCATTTTTCATATCAATTACACCTCCTGGGGAACTTCTTCACCCTCGGGGAGCCGCTCAACACCAATACTATTGATGTTGTTTCGCACCGCTTCGACGATTGCCAAAATCTGCTCGTCATCCTGAAGAGATTTCATGCAGTTGGCATACTTTAGCATGATCATATCCTTCACGCCCTGCGGCAAATTCTTGCTATTGCCGTAAGCCGTCACAAGCATTTCCAGCATGGCAGTATTCTGCGCAACGAGGACACCTACTACGCGATTTCGGTCTTCCTCTGTCGCACCATACTGGTCATAGCTTTGCTTCATGCTATTGTAACCATCAATCATGCCGTTCACCGCACCAACAAAAGCACTTTGTTTGCTGTTGATTTCATCGGCGCCACTTTTCACCTTCGACGTCTTCATTTTGATAAGTAACGCAACCACAAGGATTGCTCCGTCACCAAGGGCGCCAAGCAACGACGCTTTGTTATCCATTACGTATTCGATCAAGCGCGTCACCCACGTATTGTCTTCCTCTGCAACAGGAAGATCGACTTCGGGGACGAACTCCTCCGTTACCGCCGTTCCTTCCGCGGGCAGCTCCTCGGCGCCTACGATCAACGTACACGCAAGCAGCACCGCAAGCACCATAAGCAGAACGGCAATAAGTCTACTTTTTCTCATAATCTCTTTCTCCTTTACGTCAAGTCATAACCTTCCATCATGTTGGAAAGTTTGTCGGCAAGGGCGGACAAGCGTCCGTCCAACAGGTTCACATATGCGCGAACCTCATGCAGCTCTACGGCAATGTCTACGACGCGCTGCGGAAGATCTCCATCGTTAGGCGCGACAAGCATACCGTTCGCACACGGCTGAACTTTCAACCCCTCACACCGCCACGTTGCGTCAGCGGATTCATCAAGCTGCGCAACCGTCACTCTTGCTTCCCCTTCCAAAGATGAAACGGGAATAGAGCATGTCCCGTCCTCAGCAATCGTTCTGTAACAGCTGGTGCCATCAAAAAGAGCGAATATTGCCGTTGACCCTATGGGCGCCCCTTTGAACTCAATCGTCAGCGATCCTCGAACGAGAATCGGCTGACGCGTCAAAATAACGCCCTTTCCGTTATTTAACAGTTTGTACTCGATCATCAAGATCCTCCTTTTCTTCACAAGGCACGTCCGTTTCGACATAACTCCACGGCGCATTCTCGACATCGATCGCCTCCGTATAGAACTCGTCCGTGCCAACCTTGCGGATTTTGAATCCGGAAGGAACGAGCTTGCCGTCGCTGTCTCGCATAGGGATTCCGCTTTCGTCTACAAGCGCATCAATGCGCCGAGCTTCACGCTTTTGATGTAGCGGAACACGAGAGCGAATGCCGTAACGAGCGCACTCGGTACTCCGAATGCGACCAGAATCTGAAGAAGTGTCATTTCGTCCAACCTCCATCGTTGATAATGGTGTTACTTTCCGCACCCGTCCTAATTACAAGGCTGCCCTCCTTTATTACAGCGCAAACATAAATGCGATCGCCAGTTTGGGGCGATTCGCTCGCGCCGTATATGGAGCTGTATGGTATATTGACATAGCTATGCCATGTCTTCTCCGCGGTGTATTGCAGAAATCCGTTGAGATAGATCTCGTAGTGAGTAGGTTGTTCGATGCTTGCGTCTTCGTTTGGATATTCAATATGAACATAGTCATCATGTTCATTGTTGATATTTGGAGCGATCAAATAACGGACAAAATTGGGACAGTTTGGCCCGTTGGCGCAAGTTTCTTTATCAGCCATTGACTCATAGTAAGTGCCACAATACGGGCACTCATACTCGTTGTAATCGTACTCACGGATAGTGATCACGAGGCCTATCGTTGCTTTTCCATCTACGGGTTCAATAGAGAAGCAGCCCCCATCCCACACCACTCGATATGTCACGCCGTCCGTGCCGACAAAACTCATGCCACTTGGGGGCCGAACATCATCATCGCCATTAGGACCGTATTCCGCGACAAATAGAACGTCTTCAATGTAGTATTTGTAGCCAGCAACCAACGGTGAAGCGAGCTCTACACAGGTGTAATCACTCGTTAGTACAATAGTTCTGCCCGTGCTATCTGCACTACCGCCACCCGTACCAATCTCGGCAAGAATTTCGGCTTTGAGCTGCGCTTTAAATACTTCTGTCAAGTACCCCAGCGTAATGGCATCGTTAGGCTTGTTTGCCTTCGCATAATATCCGTTTTCCGCATCACCGCTATATGCGTTACTGACCGCGAAAATGTCAACGCCCTTGCTTCCGTTCTCCGCGCCATTAGAAACAACAAGCATAGATGTCTTGTCCTTTCCATCGCCATCGGAGTCGCGCTCGGCGCCAACGCCAAATCTTGCTTGGTAGTTTCGACCAGTAGCAAGGTATCTGCCAAATGTTTGCGCTTGCTTGTGGATAATGCGGTTGTAGTGACCAATGTTGCCGCTACCCTCTCCCGTTACGTACGCGTCATAGCCAACTGATAGGTCATATCCACCAGTAACTGTGCTTTTGCCGCCACCAACAACACTGCTACTACCTGCAACAGTATTTGCGTTACCACCAACGATGTCATATATCGCATTTTCTTTGATTTTATTTGAACTACCACCAACAATATTGCTTTGCGCCGTTTGAGCTGTTCCGAGAAATTCGTGTTTGTTGCCAAAAACGGCGTTATACAAACCTCGTTCCGTGTTTGCCTCGCCTCTAACAATGCTCGCCTTTCCTTTGCCGGTGTTGCCGATGCCACCTACATCGCCCGCTTCGCCCTCCGCACGGCTATCATTGCCGCTTGCGGACGCATACGGCGCCGCTGCACGAGAGGAGATGTTCAGGTTAGAGGTCTTATTCGCCCAGTCGGCACTATTGATCGTCAACGAGTCGTATCCGCTCTTAGCTACGTAAGGTTCGTAATCCTTTTGCACCAGTTCGACATCGGTAATCGTGCCACTCTTTGCTTGCAAATTGAAGTGATACTCAACTGGCATAGAATCGCTACTCGTTGTTTTGATCTCAAACCAGACCTCGCGCTCGGTAGAATTCTCAATTCCCTTCTCGTACACGCGGAAATACGTAATCACATTCTTTTTGCTCTCGTCTTCAAAAATGATGCGAGGCACACGGAAAACAATGCGAGACGAGTTGCCAAAGGGTCTTTGCAAATTGCAAGGATAACGGAAGAAAACACCATCCTTTGTGCCAACTCGCACCTCAAAATCCACGTTGGTTTGCTTGTCCGCTGCATCGAACGCAAACGCCTTGACGGCGTACACGTTATTTGATGCGGATTCGGCATCCCACGTCAAGGATGAGATCGTAGCACGTTTCAAATCCGATTCCGTTGCAAAGTCCACAATGCCATCGCCGTTCTCATCAAAGAAAGAAAGGACATCTTCTCGCGACAACTCTCCGGTATAAAGCGCATTTTCGCCCGCCAAGAGAGAAAGGCGGACAACGTTTGTTTCTTTGTCAACCACGAATCTGATGCCAGTAACAAGATTGTTTGCAACCAGCTCGCCGCGCTCGTTGTAAACAGGAATGCTGCCGCTGCGCACTTCCCCTTCATTGGCAACAGCGATAGAAGTCTGCTCGCCATCTTTGCTGACAGCATAAACGCGGCTGTTTTCTGCCGCTTCTGTGATCTGCACGACGCATTCGCTGATTTTCTTGGCAAAATCATTAACAACGTTCTGTAATGCAACAACACTCTCCGCGCCAGCGGAAGGATAAACCATCAAGAGCTTTTTGGCAAATCCGCCTGTTTTTATATCTGCAATCAGTTCGCCGAGATCTTCATATTCATCAAGCGCCAGCGCGATATAAAAAGCAGCCTCTTGAGGGTCCTTAAGTTCTTCAAAAAGAAAATTCAACTTGCCTGCAAGATAGGTGGCAAGCAGATCAAAATGCTGCTTAACCTGAGCAGCAGTCAATCCAGATACACCAAACTGTCCCGTTTGGTTCGGTCGATCCGCAAGAGCTTGCACACCACGCGCTTTCATTTGCGCGTCTGTAATCTTCGAAAACTCTTTCATTACACACTCCTATCACTTATACCGCCCCGCAACGCGGTAGCGGTACGCTATATAGTAGAGAGAAAAGGGTCGCATATACTCGTCAGAGTACACGTAATATTGCTTTTCCACCCATTTTTTCTCTTTTTCCTTCACTCCAAAGAGATTTTGCTCCTCCCCCAAGAAAGAGAAGTCAGCGAAATCCAAATCGTTAAACGTAAACACGTTGCTGCTGAGTCGAGCGATCTGCTGAAACGGTTCTCGGTTCGTCCTCACCTTAACCTTGGTAGCGGTCGCCTGAAGCGAACGCGTTTTGATCACGGTAGACTTTTTGATTGTACTCTTTGTTAGATGCGGAATTCCACAGTTATCCAGCTTCGTGGCACAGCCGCAGCGAATCGCACGATCGTCAAACGTGTAGTAACGTGCGGGAATCTGGCCTTGCTCGCGTTTATCAACGTTAAAAGAACAGAGCACGCCGTTTTGCGTGCCAAAAAAGAGGTTCTTATCCAAACTCTTCATAATGGTGGCGGGATAGAATATACCACCGATATGCGCACCATTTCGGCTGCAAAGCAACGCTTGATATCCGCTTTTTTTATCCCAGTGCACCGTAAAGTACACGTTAACAAAGTAGGAAACCTCTATAATCTCGTCGTTTGTGGTATCTTCATCATCCTTCTCGTCAACGACAATCGTGCTTTTGAGTTCAAGCACTTGCGAAAAAACCTCTCCCGTTTCATTGCCGTCAATGTCCGCGGGATTTGCGGTCGTACGTCGCAGGTCCTTGTATTCGTCGGTATCGGCATAGTATACGTTATCCGCCACGACCAAAGGGATTTCCATTGACTCGCCTTTATCTGTTACATATGTGACGCGTGCACCTTCCACCCCCGGCTCCATGCGTTCCGCATACACGTACTCCAAATACTGATCCTGGTATACACCAATGTCCTCTAGATAGAACCATTCATATTGCACCACGCCAAGCTCGTTTGCGTATTTCTGGCGGCTGTCCGCCATGAACACCTTACCGTCAACGGAAAGTAACAGGTAACCGTCCCATTCCGTAAGCGTCGCCCTTGAAAGATCGCATTCGGCAAGCTTTGCATCTACCAAAGAGGATCGGTGCTCCACCGCCCTCTCATTTCGAACCGAGAGCTGACCAACCGCCTCGACGCCAAGACGCGATACAAACACGGGATCGTCCAAGAAGTTCACGCATGCACCGAGGCAACCGACGCCGTGCAATCCCTGCTTTGAGGGATATATTTTCGGGAGAAGATCCTCCCCAGTTTCCGTTGGTGTGTGGAAGAACACCATGCCATCCTGCTGCGTATCCCCCTTCAGCACCATCAGTGTGTCCGCTACGGGAATCATACCCGTAACGGGGACGTTCTCAACGCCGTCTTGGAAATAGTTGAGCACACCGAAATAAGACGGGTCCGTGTATCCCGTAAGATTTCTGCCACAGTAGAACACGTGGTTCGGCAGATCGGGATTGCCAGAGAAAAACACACGATTATCAAAAACACACGCCATCGTGCATTTTGTGATAAGAGATCCAACGTCGCTCGTGCTCTCCGTCACGCCCGTGACCTTTGTGATCGGTTTGCTCGCGGTGATCACCACGCCGGGATAGTGCTCAGAAAAACCATTATCCTCCGGACGTCCAGGTGGATTCTCAAAACTTACCGTGTTATCCTTGATCGAATAACCCGATGTGACAGTCTTTCCATAAACACTCACCTCTTCGATCGCAACACCGCGCTCGTTCATAACAAACACCTTTGATTCACCATCGGCAACAAAGGTGTGCTTAAACTTTGGTTGCAGAATGTTCCGCTGCTCATATTCGGTACCGATATCCGCATTTTCTCCGCTTGGGATGATCCCGATGTAAGTCGTTGGGATGTACGCCGTGTCAAGCACATTGTTCACGGTTTCACCATCGTAGTAAAGGAAATTCTTTCCGTCGATTAGATACAGCCGATTGTTGAACACAAAGGACGTACTCTTAGCGCTGTTCATTTCGTCAAATAGCGCATCGCTTTCGAGAATAGTTCCCTCTTTGTATGTAACATGGAGGAGATTTCCTTGCGCCAAACTGCTGCTGCTAATTTCCAGACGCATGGTATTCTTATCGTAAACAAACGTAAGAACCATTTCGCCGTCTTGCTTGGTGATACCTTCTACGCATTCCACATGCAACCCGAGCGTGCCGAGATTCACATCATACTTTTTCATCGTGGTTCCATCAGCCAAAGTTATATCCTCGCCATCAGGCAACGTGATCGTATACTCGTGCGGCACGCCAATGGAGTGCGGGTAGTTATACCAGCGGTACAACCGCGCTCCCGCGTGGATCAGTACGTGCTTTTTTACACCCTCATCCGTACGGAGCGAACACTCATGCACGCCGTATATTTCGCCGCCCTGCGGTATAACCACACGGCGGCGAAATCCGGGGATCGTCTCGAGCGCATTGCCCTCGGACGTTTGATAATCCTTATACATATTCACGAGATACACAAGGCGCTGATCGTGGACCTGCGTATGGTCGCTTGAAAAATCCACGCCGCGAAAGCCGCCGTAATAACGGCTGTTTTCGCTTCTTTTACTCAGAGCACCCATACGATCACCACCCGTTTACCGAATTGAAACGAACGGGCGCCGCGTTTCTTGCGCGGTGCTCGACCTCGGCCGCCCTCTCGCGATAGATCGCGAGGTAATATTCCGCCTTTTCGGGCTCGTCCTCCGCCCATACGTATGCCGCTGTTAAGAGCGGAAGTAACGCGCAAAGCTCCTCGTCGAGATCGATTACGGTATCATCCTCCGAAATATCTTTCTCTTCGTTTCTCACAACTTTATCGGGGCGGTGCAGATATGCGATAGAATAGACGCCGCCTTCTTCGTAAGGCAAAAGAATTACTCTTCCGCCCTCCACGTCATATCTGACGTCGCCCTTAATGGGCGTAGAAGCAAGCGAAAGGAAATCGGTGACTAACGCGCTCATGTCGTATCGTGTATACGCTTCAAACGCGGGAATATCGCACACATCGGCACTGTACAAATGTTCGTACATAGCCACGTTCTTTACGTTGTAAAGATAGTCCCCGATAAATCTCAAACGAACTGGTGCGTCAACGAATTCTCCGTCTCTTTTGATAAACCCGCGATACGGACGAAACGTGCGTCCGGCACCGGAAAGTTCCTCGTGCCCGATCGTTGTCCATACACCGTCAAGCATTGCTTCCACAAGCATGCGTCCATTGCCATCTGCCTCAAAATAGTAGGCTTTCACGCCCTGCGACTCAAATACGATCTCATCATATTTCGTGGTGCGTGCAAAAGCGCTCGTTCCAAGTTTGTTTTGAAGCGGAGAGTGATTCACCGTGCAGCTCTTCGTAACAGGACGAATCGCTGCAAGGTGCAACAGCCCCCTATTTGCCGCAAAGAAGAAGGCGTCCTCGCTCTCAAGGGAGGTTTCAAAGCCCAGTTGCGCCGTGGCGGCGAACAATTCAGATACAGTCATGGTTTAACCTCCCAAAATAGTATTATGCCAGCAGCTCGGTAGCGCCGGGCAGCGTATCGGCATCTACGAAGAGCGCCATATGCTTCCAGGTCGTGAAGCCGAGACCAAAGCGGCAATAGCCGTTCCAGAACATGTTGCGCGAATGCTTGTCGATACCGAAGGTGATATCGAGCGCTTCGCGGTCGAAGAACATGTTGCCGAGCAGATTCTCATTTGCCTCGGACGACATCACCATAAAGCGATCATCCTCGGTCTCCCAGCCGTCCAGGACAACGAGCGTCCAGTTACCGTACTGGGTGTTGATATCGTTGTTGGCGGAGCCGGTGGTGCGCTCGGAGCCGCACACCTTCTTTGCCATCATCTCGAGGTTGGGTCTGTTACAGGGAATGATCAGAATATCGGCAACGTAACCCATCGTTTCACCGTTCTCGTCCTTGAAATTGCGAAGCTTATTTGCTGCGACGGAGAGCGCACGCTCAAAGGTCGCCTCGTCACTGGTCAGGTCGCCGAAGAAGTAGTTGCTCTGCAACTGACCCGACATCTTCTCCGTGTTAGAGTAAGGATGCACAGAGCTGAACAGGGGCTTCTTATCGCCGGCAGTAAGATCAACGGTAACGCCGTTGAAGGTCATGGATTCAGAGGTGCCGTTAATCAGAGCGCGGCACGCTGCCTTATTGCGCGTCTTGTAGTACGCGCGCACGAACTTCTTGGGCTTCTGCTTGATGTTTGCGCCGATACCGAACTTGGCATCTGCCGCCATCTTGCGGGTGATCTCAAACTCCTTGGCGAACTCAATGTGCTCGATCGTCTTGTCGTAGGTCTTCTGCACGGTATCAAACTCGGCAGCAGCACCCTCCTCCTTCGCCATAAAGGTGTCGAAATCGGACTCGCCCATGATGGTTTCCGCATAGCGGCTCGATTTTTCAACGTTGAACAGAAGATCAAGCGCGGTCTTCTCGCTCTCGCACTGCTTCGCCTCGTTGGCAATCAGCGCCTTGATAGGATGTACGAACTTGCCAAACATGGGCTCGTTGGCCTCGATGCCGGCACTGTATACGATTTTTTCTGCCATTTCTTATATCTCCTTTTCGTCACATAGTTTCTTTATAGAGCGCTACGATTTCTTTGTCGCTCTTACCCGGGAAAAGTTCGCGCCATGCGCGAAGCTCGCCCTTGGGCATATGTGCGCCCTCTCTTTTAGCGCCCTTCGGCACAGAGGAGCGAATATGCTGCTTGGTTGCGTTCAGCGAGCTCTGACGCGCAGAAGCTGCCGCCGATTCCTTTATCGAATCGGGGTGCGACGCCACATACGCCTCCTCGGGGGTAGCGCCCGCGTCCATCAGCTGACCGAACCGCTTGAAATTGGGAAATTCTTTGGGGGA
>JAZNAM010000055.1:0-15939 GCA_045586515.1 Eubacteriales bacterium | reverse complement strand
CACCAACTTCTATTGGATCGAGCTTGGAGGTATGCAGAACTCGATAGACGACACCGAAGAGGTCCGCGACGAGCTTCTCAAGATCGCGTTCGGTGTTTGGGATCACATCAAGAACCACGGCGACCACGGCGCGGAAAACTGGGATCTCGAATGGATCGGCTTCCTCCCCGGCAAGCGCGAGAGCCGCCGTTACGTCGGTGACTACATCATCACTCAGCACGACGTCGAAAGCTGCCCCCGCTTTGAGGATACCGTCGCATACGGCGGTTGGCAGATCGACAACCACCTGCCCGGTGGCTTCCATATGAACGCCAAGGAAGGCGGTCATCTGCAAAAACGTCGCTTGTCCGAACCCTATGGTATTCCTTACCGCGCACTGTACTCAAAGAATATCGCTAACCTGATGTTTGCGGGCAGAAACATCAGCGCTACACACATCGGCTTCAGCACCACGCGCGTGATGGGCACCATTGGCGTGATCGGTCAGGCAGTGGGTACCGCTGCAGCCATCGCCACCAAGTACGGTCTGCTTCCTCGCGAGGCAGGCGAGCAAAAGATCACCGAGATCCAGGCAACGCTCCTGGAGGACGACTGCTTCCTGCCCGGACTTCGGCGCGAGCCCTACGCGCTCACCAAGAGCGCCACACTCAGCTGCGATTACGGCGATTGCTCTGACATCCTCAACGGTCTTGACCGCCGCATCTGGGGCAAAGATAACGGCTATTTTGGCAAGACCAACAAGGCGATCACCTACACCTTTGACACACCCACTCAGGTAAATGGGTTCCGTCTGGTATTAGACAGCGATCTGAACCGCGAATTCGTGGAAGGCAACCCCAACGGTCTGCACACCTCTGCGGTGCTCTTCTTCCCCGCTAGCCACAACAACACGACCTTCGGCTTCCCCAAGTGCCTGATCAAGCATTTTAAGATCGAGGCAATGGACGAGAACGGCACGTGGAGCACCGTTTACGAAACGGCTGACAACCACCAGCGCTTCATCCGCGAAAAACTGGATGTTGTCGCAAAAGCAATCCGTTTTGTTCCCCTCTCGACTTACGCAAGCGAACTCATGATTGAAAACTACGGTAGCTCGGTAGCACACATCTATAATTTTGAAATTTGCTAAAAAAAAGACACGGCGCAGTAGCGCCGTGTCTTTTTTTGCCGATTTGGTTGACTTTTTCCGCCTCCTGTATTATAATCTACTGGACAGATTACAACAAACAACCTTATGAGGTATACATAATGAACGTATTTGCAAAACTCCTTCTCTTTCTGCAAAAGACGATGGACACACCCGAATCCTACGGTGCATTCCATATGCTCTCTGCACTGATCCTGATAGGTGTTACTCTTCTTCTATGCATGAAACTGCGCGATTCCGAGGACAAAACGGTACGACGAATTCTCTTTGTTGCGTGGATCACAATCGTGGGCTTGGAGATTTACAAACAAGTCATCTTCACGTTTGACGTAACAGATGCAGGTGCCGTCGTAGGGGATTTTAGCTGGTACGCTTTCCCTTTCCAGCTTTGCTCCACACCGCTTTACGTGCTTCCCCTCGCCATCTTTTTGAAAGATGGCCGCCTTCGCGATGCCGCCATTGCTTACCTTTGCACTTTTTCGCTGTTTGGCGGTCTCGCGGTGATGTTTTACCCCAACGATGTATTCGTTTCTACCATCGGCATCAATATACAAACGATGATACACCACGGTACACAGGTAGCGCTCGGTATTTTCCTCGCAGTTCGTTATAGAAGACGCCTTTCCCTTACGCACTTCCTCAGTGCTCTACCCATTTTTGCAACACTTGTCACCACCGCCATGTTACTGAATATCGGTGTGCATAACGCGTTGTTAGCCAACGGTCAGACCGACACTTTTAACATGTTCTTTGTCAGCCCGTATCACCCCTGCACACTCCCCGTCCTATCCTCTGTGTATGAGCTGGTTCCCTATCCCGCCTTCCTCTTTATCTATCTCATCGGTTTCACGTTAGTAGCAGCAATTGTCTACTTTACAATCTATGCAATTACCGTACCGATACGGAGAAATTGCCATGCTGAAATATAAAACCGCTCGTATTGGCGCGATCCTTACCTTTTGCGTGGCAGAGCTCGCACTAAGTATATTCGTACAGGTAACAACGGGCAATGCACTGATTGGGGTATCTTATGGAGCGATCCTACTCGCTTGCGCATTTGTGGCGCTTTGCTTTGACCGCACAGCACGTTGGGTGCTCATGCAAGTAGCACTTCTCGGCACGATCTGCGCCGATTATTTCTTAGTAGTAAAAGGTGCACAGCAACAATTCTTGGCCATGCTTTTCTTCTCGTTGACACAGCTTGCCTATGCAGGGCGTCTGTTTGTTGAGGAAAAAAGCCAAACGCGCCGTGCGATTCATTTTATAGCACGTGTAGGATTTCCCCTGCTGGTTATTGCCACAACATTTGTGGTGCTTAGAGGCGGTGCCGACCGCGTGGCACTGATCTCTATGTTCTATTTTGCAAATCTCGCGCTAAACGTAGTATTCGCATTTCTGCAAGGCAAAAAATCACGTCTTTTCGCCATAGGTCTTGCATTATTCCTCTGTTGCGACGTTTTCATCGGGCTCTCCCTTATCGAAGGGTGGCTGCCGCTTAAGGAAGGCAGTTTCCTCTACGCACTTGCACATCCATCGTTCAATGCCGCGTGGGCGTTCTACATCCCTGCGCAAACGTTACTGGCGCTCTCCGCGCTACCTTGCAGCACCAAAAAAAGCGAAGACTGATGTCTTCGCTTTTTCTTTATTTCTTGATCAGTTCTGCAATACGCTCGCGCGCCATGTGCCCAATCTTTTGTGAACTGAATGAAGGCCTTGGGATGATAAATTAGTTTTTGGTCGCAAATTTGACAGCACGACGCGCGCGGTTTAAATTGATAAAGTACAGCACAAAATCCAAAGATACCATCAGCAAATTTACGCCGTATAACAGCAGCACGTAATTGATCTGCCCACCTATAAGCTTGCCTGCGATACCGGCGATATACCCAAAAATGATAGCAATAATAAACACCACGCTCTTTCCCGCCGTAGAGCGAGATTTAAAACTCTTGTACACGGAAATTGGCCAGGAAAGACCAAAGCAAATCAACATAATAAGCTCGCAAATTTCTTTCATTTCACATTCTCCTTTTCGTTGTTTTTATCATTATACACTTGACAAAGCGAAAAGTAAAATATATAATTATGATTGATATTATAATTTTTTCTTATAAATGGAGCAAAAATGGAACTTCAAAAACTACGATACTTTTACACGGTAGCAAAATTTGGTCACATGACACGCGCGGCAGAGGCGCTACGCATTGCCCAGCCCGCGCTAACGCAGGCGATTAAATCACTTGAGCGCGAGTTTGGTGTACCGCTGTTTGAACGGCGCGGACGAAACATCGTCCTTACGGAATATGGTGTTTTTTTGCAAGCAAGACTTGACATGCTTCTCCCTGAAATTGATGAACTACCAAACGAGCTTTCTCAGCTAAAAAAGCGCGTCAATAAAACGGTACGCATGAGCATTCTTGCCGCTTCACCGCTGATTATCGACCTGGTTGTTCGCTACCGTCGAGAAAATCCAGATGTCATATTCGATTTCGAAAAGCGCGCCGAGGCACATAGTGCCGACATTGTGATTACGACAGATGGCGTTCCTTCACCACAACGTGCAAACGCCGCAGAACAACACATTAAAACAGAGCAAATCTTCCTTGCCGTACCGCGCAATTCTGTGTGGGCAACACGCCAAAGTGTGGCACTGTCTGAAATGGCACACGAGGAATTCGTGATGCTTTCTGGTTCTCGTCCTTTCGGTGTTACCTGTAACCGCCTTTGCTCCATGGCCGGCTTCGTCCCTCGCATGCTTTTCGAGTCAGACTCGCTTGCCGCCGTACAAAACATCATCGGCACGGGAACGGGCGTTGCCTTCTGGCCTGAATTTTCCTGGTGCGGCATGGAAAATCCGGATGTCGTTTTGCTACCCATCTCCTCTCCCGAATGCCGCCGAGATCTTATCGTCGAGTACTACAAGCGCCCCGCTCAATCACCACATGCGTTTGATTTCTATCAATTTCTCACCCAAAACATATAAAAGGACAGACACCGTATGGTGTCTGTCCTTTTTGTTATACGCGCTTGAGAACCATGGCGCATCTGCTCGGCAAATAACAGCCGAAGCCACGCATGTCGCCTTGGCGTCGCGTTTTGTAGACATACTGCATATCGACGCGCGAAAATCCACCGAATGCCGCCTCGTCTGTAGTAAGCACAACGCGATATTTCCCTGTGCGCGCCACCGGCAAGAAGTAGTTTTCAAAGGATTTTTCGGGATGGAAATTAAAGACGAACACAAGATCCCCCTTGGTGTAAACAAGCACCTTGTCATCCTGATGAATCCAGCGCTCGACGGCCTGCTTTTCCATTATACGTTCGTCGCGAAGCAGTAAGAGCATCTCTTTATCAAACGCGCCAAGTTGTTCATAACGCAACGTGTCATCATCGAGCAGTCCCCATTGTCTGCGACAATAATGATAGCTCCAACCGTTGCCCTCGCGCGGAAAATCAATCCACTCGGGATGGCCAAATTCATTTCCCATAAAGTTGAGATACCCCTCACCTGCCACGGTAGCGGTAATTAAGCGAATCATTTTGTGCAGTGCCAAACCACGGTCAATAACTGCGCTTTGCGACCCCTTGCTCATGTGCGTATACATTTCCGCGTCGCAAAGGCGGAACATAAGGGTTTTATCTCCCACCAGTGCCTGATCGTGCGATTCACAATAAGCAATACTGCTCTCCTTTGCACGGCGCGTGGTAAGCTCATACCAGATCCAACGCAGATCCCAATTCTCGTCACTGTATTCCTTTAATAATTTGATCCACATGTCGGGAATACCCATGGAAAGTCGATAATCAAAACCAATACCACCGGCAGATATGGGCAAACACGCGCCCGGCATACCCGACATATCCTCTGCCACCGTGATGGCATACGGATTGACGCTGTGTACCAGTTCATTTGCAAGGGCGAGATAGGTAACGGCATCCGTATCGGTGTTTTCCGAAAAATACATGCCGTAATGTGTAAATGCTGCGCCAAGGCCATGATCTCGATAGAGCATAGAGGTCACGCCATCAAAACGAAAGCCGTCAAAGTGAAATATATCTTGCCAATATTTGAGATTGGAAAGCAAGAAGTGAATAACCTCATTTTTACCGTAGTTGAAAAGCTTAGTTCCCCACGCTTCATGATCGCCTCGTGCACCTTCATGAAAAAATTGATGTACTGTGCCATCAAATTCACAAATGCCCTCGTTGGTGTTTTTCACCGCATGAGAGTGTACTACGTCAAGCAGTACCGCAATCCCCTCTTCGTGGGCGCGATTGATGAGTTCTTTAAGCCCTTCGCTTGTCCCATAACGGGAAGAAGGCGCAAAGAAATTAGATACCTGATAGCCAAACGACCCGTAGTACGGATGCTCCATGATCGCCATAAGCTGAATGACGTTGTAACCAGCCTGCTTGATGCGCGGTAGTACGTTATCAATGAATTCGCGGTAAGTGCCTACATCCCCCTTCTCTTGCGCCATGCCGATATGACACTCGTAGATAAGGGGTATTTCTTGCGGCCTGAAATTCGCGTCCGTCCATGGGTAGGGCGCCATCGTATCCTCAAGTTCTGCGCACCACAGGTAGGTGTCTTTGTCCTGTACCACACGCGTGGCATAAAGCGGAATACGGCGAAGCACGTTGCCGCCGTTCACCACAACTGCTTGTACACGCTGACCAAAAGAGAGTGCATCGCGCCCTGTGAGATACAGTTCAAACACGCCGTTCTCACGGCGTTGCATGGGCGTTGCAAACAAGTCCCATCCATTGAAATCGCCCGTGAGATACATCGCATCCGCGGCAGGAGCCCACTCGCGATAGACCCATCCGTCATCGGTGCGATGAATACCAAAATACAGGTAGCCGTTGGCAAACTCAACAAGCTTTCCTCGCGTGCCGACAAGCTCCTTTTTCTTTTTCTTAAACAGCTCCACCCTTTGATTGATGGCATCCTCAAAGGGCATAAGATATGGGTCGATTTTCAGAATTCTTTTCTTTGTCTTTTCTGTCATCTAAGTCCCCCCCATTCTTTCATTTATGAAATGTTTTCCAAAATAAATCCGTAGGTGTCAAGCAATATGGTATCATCTTGCCGTGTTGCCTTTTCCGACAACACAACGTCTCCGCCAAGTATCACGTGCCGCGGTGCACCTACGTTGACCGTGGCGCGACAATACCCCGTATCACAGTGCCGCTCTAGCAGGATTGCGCCATCACCGATACGTTTTACCGTTACATCACCCAATTTCAAGGCGTCGCTATCGCTTCGCATCTTACTCATCCGCACGAAAAAGTCGCGCAAGGCGTTATTGTTAACCCTATCCCAGTCAAAATAACTGCGACAGAAGGGATCGCCCATGCCTTCGGTGCCAATCTCGTCGCCATAAAAGATGCACGGCATACCGGGCAAAACAAACTGCAAAAAGGTTGCCACGCGCAAGCGTGCATTTGCCACTTCCCTTGCATTTTCCGTCATATGGTAGCACGCGCATTCGGACTTGTCCATCGGCATATCGTCGGGTGACAGTAGTGAAAAGATACGCGGTGTGTCGTGTGTGGAAAGCATGTTCATGAGCGAAAGCAGAACCTCGCGCGGATAGTTTTCCGCAATGGTCATGACGCTCTCTGCAAAAAACGTGCCGTCATCTCGTCCGCACACGTACTCCAAAATGGCATTACGGAACGGATAATTCATTACGGAATCAAGCTCTCCGCCCGTAAAATAGCGGCGGCGCTCGCCGTAGCTAATTTTATTTGACGCATCTTCCCAAACTTCACCGAGCAGCAAGGAATCGGGTTTTAACGCCTTGAGGCGTTTGCGGAACGCGGCAATGAATGCATCGGGCAATTCATCGGCAACGTCAAATCGGAAGCCGTCCACACCTGCGCGAACCCAATGCGCGAGCACACTGTCTTCATCCTCAATAATAAAGCGAAGATAGCTCTCGTCCATCTCGTTGACGCAAGGCAAGGTTTCAATCCCCCACCAAGAGGTGTAGTCATCGGGCCACGACTTGAAATCGAACCAAGAACGATAGGGCGAATCGGCGCAACTATACGCGCCATCGCCAAATACGCCCTCTTTGTCAAAATAACGACTGTTGCTACCCGTATGTGAAAACACACCATCAAGTATCACGCGCATATCGTGCGCATGTGCAGCGTTACAAAGCGCTATTAGATCCTGCTCGGTTCCGAGCAGTTCATCTATCATGCGATAATCCGCCGTATCATAACGGTGATTGGAATACGCCTTGAAAATCGGATTGAGATAGATCACGCGCACACCGAGCTCACTGAGGTAGTCGAGCTTTTGCATAATACCACGCAGGTTTCCGCCAAAGAAATCGCAGTTGAGCACCTCGCCACACGCATCAGGCAGATAGCAAGGCACCTCACGCTTGTCCGCGTGGATAAAAAAAGGCTCCAACTTTCCCGTCGTATCGCACAACTCGCTGGCATAAAAGCGATCGGGAAAAATTTGATACATTACTGCACCAAAATACGTGGGTGGCACATGGAAGTTGGATGGAATGACAGAAAGCTGCCAAAGTTCCCCCGCCTCCATATTCGTCTGATCGTAACCTTCGCGATAAAGCGTAAAACGCTCATTTTGTGTGGTAACACAAAAATAATAGAAGTAAAGCGCACACTCCTTTATCGAAAAGTCACACGAATACATTTCGTACGGACCTTCCTCACCCTTGCGTTTCATGGCAACGGTGCGGTAAGGCGTCTTGTTTTCGCGCAACAGCACAAGCGACACCTCTCGCGTTAAGCAAGATACCGGAATATGAATCGTTATGCTACACATTTGCCCTTCGGTAAGTGTACCGAAGGGCAATTTGTGTGCGCTATCTTTACTGTTGTAGAGAATTCGCATACTTACATCTTCCAAATGTTGTCGGCGTACTCCATAACGGATCTGTCGGCAGAGAAAAATCCTGCCTTGGCAATGTTGCAAAGCGACATAGACATAAACTTCTCCTTGTCGAGATAGGTTTCACCCGCAAGCTTTTGCGCTCTTGCATAGTCGTCAAAATCAGCGATTGCCATATATCTGTCTGCAATACCGTAGCGATTGGTAAGAAGCGATGCCGCAATCGCATCAAAGCGCTTACCGAGCACGCCAGAGGTCAGCATATTGATAACCTCTTTCAGTGCAGGGTTCTTTGCAAGGAATTCCTGCGGATTGTAGCCACGCGCCCAAAGTGCATTCACCTCGTCCACGTTCATACCGAACAGGAACATGTTCTCCGCACCTACCTGCTCAAAGATCTCGACATTTGCGCCGTCCATGGTGCCCATAGTAATAGCGCCGTTGAGCATCAACTTCATGTTGCCCGTACCAGACGCCTCTTTGCCCGCAATAGAAATCTGTTCGGAAATTTCTGCGGCAGGAATAATAAGCTCTGCAAGGGATACGCGATAATCCTCAAGGAATACGACCTTAAGCTTGTCACGCGTAACAGGATCAGAATTAAGCAGATCGGATACAGCAGAAATCAGACTGATGATCTGCTTTGCCATATCGTAGCCGGCAGAAGCCTTTGCCGCAAACACAAAAGTGCGAGGCGCAAATTCCTCGTTGGGATGTGCCTTGATATGGTTGTACATATACAGAATTTGAAGCACGTTAAGAAGCTGACGCTTATATTCGTGCAAACGCTTGATCTGTACGTCAAACAACGAATTGGGATCGACATTCACACCATTTTTGGTAGCGATATATGCAGCAAGACGTTGCTTGTTGCCAAGTTTAATAGCGGCAAGATCGCCAAGCACGCGCTTGTCGTCACGGTATGCCATAAGCTTTTCAAGCCCATTCGCATCCTTCAAGAAATCTTTGCCGATGAGTTCGGTCAGATAGGAGGTCAGCGTGGGATTAGCCTGGCAAAGCCAACGGCGGTATGCAATACCGTTGGTAACATTGCAGAAACGGCTCTTATCCATCTCATAATAATCATGGAACAGATCGTTTTTGAGGATCTCACTGTGCAATGCGGATACGCCGTTGATCATGTGACAGCAGGAAAGGCAAAGATTTGCCATGCGCACCTCGCCGTCACCGATAACCGCCATATAGTTCACCTTACCAAAGTCACCTGGATAGAAAGCATTCAACTGCTCTCTGAATCGGCGGTCGATCTCCTTCACAATCGTATAGATTCTGGGCAACTGCTCCTCAAACAGCCACACGCTCCAACGTTCCAACGCCTCACTCATAACCGTATGGTTGGTGTAGGAAAGTGTCTTTTGCGCGATCTCCCACGCATCGTCCCAGCCAAATCCGTGTTCATCCATGAGCAAACGCATCAGCTCGGGCACGCAGAGTGCCGGGTGGGTATCGTTGATATGAATGGCAACATAATCCGAAAGATTGCGCAGTGTGCCATGATTTTTCATATGCTCGCGCAGAATGCTCTGCAACGAGGCACTTACAAGCAGATACTGCTGTTTGAGACGCAATCTCTTGCCTTCCACATGATTGTCTGCCGGATAGAGCACCTTGGAGATAACTTCTGCCATAGTGTTCTGCTCCAGGGAACGCACATATTCACCGCGGGAGAATGCACCCATATCGAAACTTGGAAGCTTAGCGCTCCACAAAACGAGCTTGTTGACCGCTTTACAATCATAGCCCGAGATATACATGTCGTAGGGCACGGCGATCACGCTCTGGTAATCGGTCTGCGCCACACGGAACTGACCGTTATCGTACCATTCGCTGACCTTTCCGCCGAACTTGATCTCGTAGCTCTCATCGCTTCTCTGCTGCAACCAGACCTCGCCACGCTCCAGCCAGTTGTCGGGAAACTCCAACTGCCAGCCGTCGATGATCTTTTGCTTGAAAATGCCAAATTCGTAGCGAATCGAAAAACCGGTCGCAGGCAAATCATTGCCCGTGAGGCAGTCCATATAACAGGACGCAAGACGGCCGAGACCGCCGTTGCCAAGACCCGCGTCGGGATCAAGTGCGTAAATATCGTCAATGTTGAAGCCCTGCGACTTCATTACATCTCTAAACTCGCTTTCAAGTCCGAGATTATACAGGTTGTTGCGTAAAGAAGTACCAACGAGGAACTCCATTGACATATAGTACACTTTTTTTCTGTCGGTTGCCTTAAAGGAATCTTTGTATTCCTTACGCTTCTTGGCAAGCATTTCGCGCAAAAGCGTACACATGACCTTGTACGCCTGCTTTTCCGTGGTTTCCGAAATGTTACAGGAAAAGAGTTTGGTCGAGGTTTCGTTCAGCCTTGTCAGTATTTCTTCATGATTTCTTTGCATTGTGGTGGGTTCTCCTTTGGTATGGGGTATCAGCCGTTAATCAGCTTTTCATAAAGTTTCATATATTCGCCCGCAGGCACGCGCCACGAGAAATCAGTGGTCATGCCGTTGCGGACCGCCTTTTTCCAGGCGGTAGGATTGTTGTAATAAACGTCAAGCGCGCGATAGAAAGCGCCAAGCATATCTTCTCGCGTGAACTGCTGGAAGGTGTATCCAAGTCCCTCTCCCGTTTCGGGATTGAACGGAATAACGGTGTCTTTCAGTCCGCCTGTTTCGTGTACGATCGGCACGGTGCCGTAGCGCATTGCCATCATCTGAGAAAGACCGCAAGGCTCACTCTTGGAGGGCATTAGATACATATCTGCCGCCGAGTAGATACGGGACGCAAGTGAAAGATTAAAGCGGAGGTTAAGAGAAAGCTTATCGGGATAGCGTGCCGCCATCTCGGAAAGTCTTGCCTCATACATGGGATCACCCGTACCAAGAATAACAAATTGCACGTCGTGACTCATCATCTCATCCATTGCAGCACACATGATGTCAAGTCCCTTGTGGGAAACAAGACGCGACACCAAACCGATCATCGGCGTGTTCGGCTTTACGGGAAGACCAAGCTCCTTTTGGAGTGCCTCCTTGCAAGCCGCCTTGCCTGCCATTGCCTTCGCATTGTAGTTTTGAGCGAGGTTTTGGTCAGTGGCGGGGTCGTTACCTGCCATATCAATGCCATTGACAATACCCGTGGTCTTGAAGGCATGATCGCGGATCACATCCGAAAGACCGTGGGCAAAATAGGGATAGCAGATCTCCTGCGCATAGGTGCGAGACACAGTGGTCAGCGCATCACAAGAAAGGATCGCACTCTTGACAAAATTGACCGAGCCGTTAAAGGTGAACGTATTACCATAGATCCACCAAGGAAGGCCCAAAACGTCGCCGAGGAATTCGGGCTGTGCCCAACCCTGATATTCAATATTATGAATGGTAAAGACCGTCTTGGCAGAACCCAACGTGTCGCCATAGAAAGCGTGCAACATGGTGGGGATCAGTGCCGTTTGCCAGTCGTTACAGTGAATAATATCCGGCTTTTGTCTAAGTTTTACGAGCGATTCAAGGATTGCCCTGTCAAAAAATGCAAAACGTTCTCCGTCGTCCTCACTACCATACGCCTTATCACGAGCAAAATATTGCTCGTTGTCGATAAAGTAGACCTGCAGCTTGCGCTTTCTACTTTTCAGGCGGTAAAGGCCTGTATAGCATTTTCTCCAGGAAAGAGGCGTTTCAAACACTGCCACCTCTTCCACGGCAATCGCGGGATTTTGCTTGATACTCTTGTAGTACGGCAGGAACAGCAAGATCTCGTTGCCTGTGTATTCTGCAAGAGCAGCGGGAAGGGCCTGGGCGACATCGCCCAGGCCTCCCGTCTTGATAAACGGCGCGGCTTCACTTGCCGCAAAGACTATTTTCATACGGTTTCTCCCTTTTTCACAATAACGGGGTGAGCAGGCGTGCCCTTCAGTTTTGCACCCTCGGTAACGGTTACGTTCTTGTCGAGAATAACACATTCGAGTTGCGCTCCCCGTCCGATCTTAGTACCCTGCATCACTACGCAGGACTTCACCTTGGCATCAGCCTCGATGCTGACTTCACGGAAAATAACGGAATCCTCTGCCACGCCGCGTACCACACAACCGTCTGCGATAATGCAGTTTGCAATGCGCGAGCCTTTGGCGTAGTAAGTAGGAGCCTCGTCTCTCACCTTGGTATAAACAGGCGAATTCTTGAGGAAAAGACCGTCTCTCACGTTCTTCTCAAGAAGCGCCATGTTGTTCTTGTAGTAGCGAACAATATCGCCGTTGTAAAGCACGACACCATCAAAACGATATGCGCCGACACGAAGCGTGCCTGCGTTGTAGCCGCGCTGCAGAAAATCGCGTTCGAAATGCGTGTAGCCCTTTGAATGTGCCTCTCTGATAGCCGAAACAAGCTTTGCGCGGTTCATCACAAACATACCCATACCAACGAGCGCACCTTCCTCTGCGGGCGCATCAACAAGGAGTTCAGTCACTGCCCCTTCATCGTCCACATTGAAAACGAGCGGATAGGTGTTGCCGTCTGTCACGACGCCCGACACAGCGGTCACATCGTTACCCATACGAATATGCTCCGCAATCACGGCGTTAAAGTCAATGTTGCACAGCACGGTAGAGTCGCAGACCACAACATAATCGTATGCCTTGTTATCAAGGAAACGATACGCGGAGAACAACGCCTCAAGCTTGCCCTTATAAACAGCACCGGTGTTACCCTCTGCAAAAGGAGGCAAGAATACCACGCCTTCCTTCTTTCTGCTCATATCCCACGCGCTACAGCTACCCAAATGGTCCATCAGGGAGCGATAGTTGTGCTTGGTGATGATACCAACGTTATAAATGCGCGAATTGGACATATTAGACAGGGCAAAGTCAATCTGTCTGTATCTGCCGCCGAACGGAAGCGAAGCGACGGTTCTGTGATTGGTCAGCTCACCCAGAGAGCTATCATAAATATTCGAGAAAATTACACCCATTGCTTTCATGTCAGCGCCCTCCTTAATAAACTTCCTTGGGCAGAATCATCTTGTTCTGCTCCACAACTTTGTCCTTGCCCACAACGGCAATGCCCCACTTGTCCTTGTCGTAGAACTGGGGATTGTCACCAACGCGTGCATTGGCGTGAATGGTGGCATTCTCACCGATGATCGCATAGCGAACGGTGGCATGCGTTTCGATCACGGCATCGGGCATCACAAAGCTCTCGCAGACCTCTGCATTCTTCTCAATCACGCAACCGGTAGAAACGACGGAATTACGCACCTTACCGTACACACAGCTACCCTCTGCAATATAGGAGTTGATAATCTCGGCATCGGGCGCAATATAACTGCTGGGATGTGCATAATTTCTCGCATAGATGCAACTGTCGGGGTCACGCATGTCAAGCTCGGGATTCTCACCAAGAATCTCCATGTTTGCCTGCCACAAGCTATCGATCGTACCGACGTCCTTCCAGTAACCATCAAAATCGTAGGCGTACAGACGATGCTCGTCCGCCAAAAGTTTGGGGATAATATTCTTACCAAAGTCGTTGCTCGAAGTGGGATCAGCATCGTCTGCCACGAGATATTCGCGCAGAACATCCCAACGGAAGATATACACACCCATGGATGCCTTGGTGCTCTTGGGCTCCTTGGGCTTTTCCTCAAACTCATAGATCTTGCCATCGGGCTCGGTGTTCATGATACCAAAGCGAGACGCCTCCTCGATCGGAACGTTCAAAACCGCAATGGTGCAATCCGCCTCGTTCTTTACATGGTCAGCAAGCATAGCCGCATAATCCATCTTGTACACATGGTCACCGGACAGGATCAGCACGTGCGTAGGATTATAGCGATCAATGAAAGAAATGTTCTGGAAAATGGCGTTTGCCGTTCCCTTATACCAATCCGATCCCTCGCTTCTCGAATAAGGCGACAGGATATGTACGCCACCATTGGCACTGTTTAGACCCCAAGGAGAACCGTTGCCAATATACTCGTTAAGCTGAAGGGGTTGATACTGCGTCAGAATTCCAACAGTGTCGATGCCGGAATTGACGCAGTTAGAGAGCGGAAAATCAATAAGTCTGTATTTCCCTCCAAACGGCACGGCTGGCTTTGCCGTACTCTCGGTCAAAACGTACAGTCTGGTACCCTGACCGCCCGCCAAAATCATGGCGACACAATCTTTTTTCTTGAAATTCATAGCGCAAGACCTCCTGAAGTTTTATATTACTGTGAACCTATTCACCGCGCGTGAACACAGCGACAGTTCATCAAAAATGATGGGATCATTTTCCAGATGATCGCCCTCATAATTGCCAAAATAATGCAGATGTTTACAAATGGGGGTAGCTTATGTATTTATTATACTATATTTTTATTTAAATGTACATATTTTCCCCGAAAAATATGATAATTTTTAAAACTTTGTTCATTTTGTTAATTTGAGTTGCATTTTTTGTTCATTTGTTATATAATAAACGTGGACGAAGCGCAATTTTGCCCTCCATACGGCACGCTTCGGCACATTTTTCATGCTTGTGAGGCATAACTATGGCAAGAAAAAGCGGCGTTCTTCTCCCCATCTTCGCATTACCCGGTGCATACGGATGTGGCACGTTTGGGGAAAGTGCCTTTTCCTTTATTGACACACTCCACCAGGGAGGGTTCTCCTTTTGGCAGGTCCTCCCTTTCGGCATAACGGACACACACAACTCCCCCTATATGTCCTATTCCTCTTTTGCAGGCAACCCTTTTTTCATTGACCTCTCCATTTTGCACAAGCAAGGATTGATCACCGAGGAGGAGGAGCGTGCAGCACGCATCACCGATCCCTATCTTTGCGCATATGATACACTGCGCGCGACACGCCTCCCACTTTTACAAAAGGCAGCCGCTCGCGTAAAGGATCGTGCGCCTATTACCAAATTTCTTGCAGAGCATCCGCACGTGAATGGTAGTTGCACTTTTCTTGCTTTAAAACAGGCAAACGGCAACGCCTCTTGGCGTGACTGGACGATAACGATTCCTGACCCCGATGTGCTTTTTGCGTGGCAATTTATCCAGTACGAATTCCATAGACAATGGCAATGTGTACACACATACGCAAAAAAGCGGGGCGTAAAAATCATTGGCGACATTCCCTTTTACGTATCCCTGGACAGCTATGACGTAAGTGCTTCCCCCGATCAGTTTCTCCTTGACAAGCGTTACACACCCACACACGTCGCAGGTGTTCCCCCCGACTACTTTTCAAAGGACGGGCAGTTCTGGGGAAATCCTCTGTACAACTGGGAAAGCATGGAACGCGACGGCTACCGTTGGTGGTGCAACCGCCTTGGCTATATGCTCTCCCTCTTTGACGGTGTGCGCATCGACCATTTCCGCGCCATCAGTGCATTTTGGAGCATTCCCAGGGATGCCGAAACCGCAAAAGAAGGACGCTGGGAAAAAGGTCCTGCCGAAAAACTCATCAATGCCTTTGCACCGCTTGCCAAGGGCAAACTGATCCTTGCGGAAAATCTTGGCATGATCGACGAGGATACCAATGCGTTGCTCGCATACAGTGGCTATCCCGGTATGGCAGTGTTTCAGTTCGGCTTTGACGGTAATCCCCTATCTCCTCACCTCCCCCACAACTACGTGGAAAACCTTGTAGCATATACCGGCACGCATGACAACAACACACTGCTCGGCTTTTTGTGGGAGTTGGATGAGGACGCGCGCGAAAGCGTCCTGGACTACCTCGGCGATCCCGAAGACGGCTTTGATGCCACGATCCGCGCATTAATGATGAGTGCAGCAGGAACGGTCATCTTCCCTGTGCAGGATCTCCTTGGTTTCGGTGCGGACACCCGCATCAACACGCCGGGAAAAGCAGAAGGCAACTGGCAATATCGGGTAACCGCACAGCAACTTGCCAATG
>JAZNAM010000054.1:0-18197 GCA_045586515.1 Eubacteriales bacterium | reverse complement strand
GCAACGTCGTTGATAGCGGTGCGGTGAAGGTAGCAGTTGGGCAGCAGTTCCTGATTGAGCTTGATAAGCTCGCCCGTGGAGCATGCCTCTGCGCGAAGCGCTTCTGCTTGTTCCTCGGTGCCGTCGATCCAAACGATCTTGTCGGGCTTGGTCATTTCGGCCATTTCATTGATCCAATTCAGAACGTACTTATTGTTGGTCATAGTCATTTTATTCTCCTCATATATTTGGGCTTGCTCCTATTGCATAGGTACAAGCGTTACCCACTCTAAAGTCTACCATAAAGTTGCAACTTTTGCAAGAGAAACTTTCAAAAATAACAATTTGTTAACATTTTAACGGACAAGATGGCGTTTCGCGCCACTCCTCGATAAAAAATATATATTTTCGCGCTCGCACATACGTGAGGGCGTTACACGCGCGAGGAATGGCATATATTGCATAACGAAAGTGTTCACCTTGCATTTTAGGCTTTTTGGAATACCGATTGGTATAGCCAGCGCGTTTCCTTGCGACCCCACGCACCCGTGAGGTGAAGCAAGCCAAAGTAGAGTGCGGTACAGGCGATGCCTTGGAGCCACAGCAAGGCGTTTGCCGAAAGGGAAATTGATGCGCAGAAGAGTCTGGTCAGTGAAGTGGCGCCGATCACGCAAAGAACGGGTGTGGCAACGAGCCGCCCAATACGCGGTCGATAACCGCTTACGCGCAAAAGCCGTGCGATGCTGAGCGCAGCATTGAGCAGCTCGGTGATATAAATTGTGACGATATATCCCATGATGCCAAGACGCGGTACGAGCAAGGCTACGGAGATCACCGAAACGAGTGCGTCTAAAATGTTCACACGCATGGAGTAAACTTGCTCACCAAGTCCTTTGAGCATGGCGTCTGTGGCGGTGTCCATATACATGATAGGAATAAGTGGGGCAAGCAGACGGATAAAGCGCGCCACTTCTGCGCTATCGTAAAGCACCTTGCCGAGCAGCGTGGAAAGAAAAAGCATAATGCCCGAAACACCGATGGAAAAGAGCGTTGCGTATTGATATACGCGTCCCGCAATGTAGCGAATTTCCACCTTGTTTCCGGCAGACTGTTGCTCTGTTACTTCGGGAATGAGAAGAGAGGCAAATGAAGTGAGAATGGCGGCAGGGTATAGTATCACGGGCAGCGCCATACTTTGTATGGAGCCGTAGGAGGAAAGCGCGGCAGAACTGCCTGCGCCATATGCCAGAAGACCGCGAGGGATTAAGATATGTTCTATTGATAACAAACCGGACCGCGCATATGCACTGATTGCCACGGGAAGCGCGATGTTTGCCACGGATAATTTCATTGTGCTTTTTGGGGGGATAAGTCCCTTGTAGCGACGGCGGTCAAAGAGGTACAAAACGATGTTGAGTACCAGAGAAAAACTCTCGGCAACGGCGCCACCGCCAAGGATCGCAAGCACACATCCTTCGGTTGTTTTTGGGGCGATACAAACGAGCAGATAGGTCGTAATTCCAATCTTGATTGCCTGTTCCATAACCTGAGCAATGGCGTTTTTGTAGGCGCGGCGCACAGCAGTGAAATAGCCGTTTAGCACCGATGTAAGTGCAATGGGGAGCAGGGTGAGCGCAAGCATGCACAGGGCACGTACGGTGCGCTCGTCCCCTAACACGTGCACGCCAAGCGGGCGTGAAAGAAAGAAAAGTAGAAGTGTAGAGAGCGTGCCGAAAAATGCGGCATAGCGTAAGCATGCAAACAAGCAACGTCTGTTTTCCGCGCCGCCCGTCCGTTCCAAGCGTTCGGCGACCGTGCGCACCGTTGCCAAGTGAATACCGGATGTCGCAAGCGTTACGGCAAAGCCGTAAAGCCCGCCGATGAGTGCAAGCAGTCCCATGGCTTCTGCGCCAACGAGGTTGGATACGTAGACGTTGAAACTGACGGATACCGTACGCATGATAAGCGCAACGACTGTTAAGAGTATCGCGTTTAAAAAATACTGGCGTTTTGTTTTCATTTTCTCACCTCACAAGAGAATATTCGCACGTGCGATGGGATATCACATTGCCCTTTACAAACGCCCATAGTTATGCTATACTTTGAGTAGAATTGCGAGAGGAGTACACGCATTATGGCAAACAATTTGATCATTACCATTGCAAGACAGTACGGAAGCGGCGGCAGAGAAATCGGCATACGTCTTGGCGAGCTGCTGGGTATTAAGGTCTACGATAATGAGTTGCTCACCATGGCAGCCGAGAAAAAGGGATTGCCCGAGGAGTATCTAAGACGCGTGGACGAGAGGGCTACGGGTAGTCTTTTGTACTCTATCGCAATGAGCGCGCCTTATGTGTCCGGCATACGAACAGGGGCAGATATGTCGATCAATGACAGACTTTTTGTGGTACAAGCCGAGATCATGCGAGAGGTTGCGGCAAAGGGCAGTGCCATTTTCGTTGGCCGTTGTGCTGATTACGTGCTTCGCAATCAGCCGAATTGTATCAACGTGTTCCTTTGCGCAAATGCCGAGGATCGCATCGCACGTATTCGTGAGAACATGGGGTGCAGCGAAAGAGAAGCGGAAAGCGCCATGCAGAAAAACGACAAACGCCGCGCCAACTATTACAACTATCATACGGGCGGAAAATGGGGCAAGGCAGATCAATATCATCTTGTTCTCAATAGTAGTTTGCTCGGTATTGAGGGAAGTGCCAAGTTGATTGCCGAAGCGGTAAGAATGCGCAATGAATAAACATGTATAAACATAAGGGTTGTCGCGTTGCGGCGACCCTTTTATTCATGTATATATGCAAATGTTCACAAATCCTATTGACAAATTACGCGCGGAGATATATAATAAACTATATTATTATCTGTAATGCTCGCCGCGCGCGGGCGGAAAGGACCCCATGTCGATCAACAGACGAGAGGCAAGAGAAGCCGTTTTTGAACTGCTTTTTGAAACGGAATTTAAGCGTGACGAGGACGTTGCCGAAATTTATGCACTTTCCTGCGACAATCGCGAGATTGCCGAGGATGCGTATATTCGTGATGCGTATTTTGGTGTTTGCGAGAACAGAGAACAGATTGATGCACTCATTAATCGTCATGCAAAGGGATGGAAGACTAACCGTATTTCCCGCGTGTCGCGCTCGATTCTGCGCCTTTGCACGTATGAGCTTATGTACTGCAAAGATATTCCTGCAAGTGTGTCGATCAACGAGGCCGTTGAGCTTTCCAAAAAGTACGATCAAGAGCAAGCACGCGCCTTTGTCAACGGCGTGCTCAATAGCGTAAAGAACGAGATCAGCGAGAAAAACGATGGCTGAACAATGCTTTATCGGTATTGACACCAGCAATTATACAACGTCCGTTGCACTCGTGCTTGCCGATGGCGAGGTGGTGGCAAACCTCAAAGCACCCTTACCCGTAAAGCCGGGCGAGAGGGGATTGCGACAGAGCGAAGCCGTGTTTGCGCACGTGAAAAATTTACCCGCACTTATGGAGCGGTTGGAAGCTTTACTTCGCGCCTACGAACCCATCGGGATCGGGGTATCCGCAACACCGCGTGATGCAAAAGACTCCTATATGCCCTGCTTTTTATCAGGCGTGGCTGCCGCGCGTTCGCTTGCCGCAGGCACGCACGTGCCGGTGCATTTGTTCTCGCATCAAAACGGGCATTTGATGGCGGCGCTTCATTCGGCGGGTGCCACACATTTGATCGGCAAGCCCTTCGGCGCATTTCACGTGTCGGGCGGCACGACTGAGATGCTTTACGTGACACCCAGCGATGCGTATTTTGCCCCTGCACTTGTGGGTGGCACGGCGGATCTCAATGCCGGACAAGCCATTGACCGCATCGGTGTGGCAATGGGACTTTCGTTTCCCTGTGGTCCCGCCTTGGAAGCGCTCGCCGCCGAGAACACGCGCAAAATACCGCGTCCGCGCATATCAGTGAAAGAGGGGAGTTGCCACCTCTCCGGCCTTGAGAATATGGCGTTGCGCCTGTTGGAGGAAACGGGCGACAAGTCTTTCGTTGCTGCCTTTGTGCTGGAATTTATTGCCGACACGCTTATTGCCATGGCAACACATTTGCGCAAGGTGCATGCGGATTTGCCGCTTCTTTTTGCAGGTGGCGTGATGAGCAATCGTATCATTGCGGAAAAAATGCGTAAAACAATGGGTGAGGTCTATTTTGCCGAGCCTGCCTTTTCTGCCGATAACGCGGCAGGTGTTGCCCTGCTTTGCAGAGCTAAGATGACACAAAAATGAGAAAGGAAGGGGGGACGCGCGTGTCGCACAATCTAATCACCGTATCACAGCTTAACGAGTATATGAAGATGCTTGTGGATAGCAACGCCATGCTTTCTAACGTGTTTGTGCGCGGCGAGATCTCCAACTTCACCAATCACTATAAAACAGGTCACTTTTACTTTTCCCTCAAGGATGAAGGGGCGCTTGTGCGTGCGGTTATGTTCCGCGCAAACGCGATGCGGTTGCGTTTTTTGCCTGAGAATGGCATGAAAGTGATTTTGCACGGGCGCGTGTCCGTTTTCCCACGTGATGGTCAGTATCAGATCTACGTGGACGATATGCAACCCGATGGTGTGGGCGCGCTCTATCTTGCATACGAGCAGTTGCGCCGAAAGCTTGAGGCAGAGGGATTGTTTGACGAGTCGCGCAAGCGCCCCATCCCCCCTGTCCCCATGCGCGTTGGTGTGATCACTTCGCCAACGGGTGCCGCGGTGCGTGATATGATCCAGGTGATGGGCAGACGTTTTCCCGCCGCCGAGATCGTTTTGTATCCTGCGCTTGTGCAAGGGGCGGATGCACCCGAAAGTTTGATCGCAGGCGTGCGTTATTTTAATGAACAGCAACCCGTTGATGTCATTATTATCGGGCGTGGCGGCGGATCTGCCGAAGATCTGTTTGCTTTTAACAATGAGGAGCTTGCACGTGAGGTGGCGGCATCCGTCATTCCCGTGATTTCTGCGGTCGGTCATGAAACCGACTTTACTATTTGCGATTTCGTGGCAGATCTGCGTGCCCCTACCCCCTCGGCCGCCGCAGAACTTGCGGTGCCCGATATGACACAGCTTCGCGGTATTTTGATGAGTGCCGCACAAGGACTCAGCGCAGCAATCAGTCACAAGTTGGCACTGTATCGTGCCGAAGTTGCCTCGCTTGGGGGTGCAGACGCCCTTCGCTCACCGCGTTACTACGTGGAGGAGAAGCGAATGACGGTTGCCTATCTGTGTGACCGAGCACAAGCTGCGCAAGCGGCGCGTTTCTCTGCGGTGCGTGCAGAGTTTGGTGCGCTGTGCGCCAAAATGGATACACTCTCGCCCTTGCGTGTGCTTGCCAGAGGATATACCGCCGTTTTTGACGGAGAGGGTACCCCCATCGTGTTAGGCAGAACACTTAGCACAGGAGATACGATTCACGTCCGTTTTGCGGACAGTACGGTTGACGCCACCGTTCTCGGTGTGCGGGAAAGTGAGCAATCATGACGAAAAAAGAGATAACCTTTGAAGAGGCACTTGCCGAGTTGCAAACAGTGGTAGAGCGACTGGAAGCAGGCAAGGCGTCACTGGACGACTCCCTTGCGCTCTATGAACGCGGCATGGAGTTGGTTGCATTTTGCAACAAACGTCTGGATAACGCGGAGCAACGCGTTAGTGCTGTTAAAATGGGGACCGATGGCATCGAGCTTACCCCCTTCGCAACAGAGGCAGTCGAATGATCAAAGCACGACTTTCCGAAAATGCGGCGCTTGTTGAGCGCGCACTTGCCTCGTACTACGAGGGGGGCGATGCGGACTTTGCTGCTGTGTGCGATGCGCAGAAATATGCGTTGTTTGCAAGGGCCAAGCGTGTGCGCCCAACCCTCGTGCTCGAGTGTTGCCGCATGTTTGGTGGTGCGGACGAAGCGGCACTGCCGTACGCCGTAGCGGTGGAACTATTGCACACCTACTCCCTCATACACGATGATTTGCCCTGTATGGACGATGATGATTTGCGCCGCGGACAGCCGAGCTGTCACGTAGCGTTCGGTGAAGCGGTTGCCGTTCTCGCCGGTGATGCGCTTCTCACGCGCGCCTTCGCCGTACTGGCAAGTAATACTGCCGTCCCTGTGCATACAACGCGCGATGCCGTTTCGGTGCTCGCACGTGCGGCAGGGGATCACGGTATGATCGGCGGACAGATCATGGATCTTGCAAGCGAGGGGACAATACCCTCACTTGCTACGCTTGAAAAATTACACGCAAATAAGACAGGTGCGCTGATTGTGGCGTGTGCCGAGCTTGGTGCGCTTGCCGCGGGGCTTTCGTTAGAGGATGAGCGCACGCGCGCGGTTTCGCGTTATGCCGCATGCGTTGGTCTTGCCTTCCAGATACTGGATGACGTGCTTGATGCAACGGCAGACGAAGCCACGCTTGGAAAAACGGCGCGCTCCGATGAAAGGGAGAAAAAAGCAACGTTCCTTTCCCACTATACTGTAAATGAAGCGATTGCTCGCGCCGTGGCGCTTACCGAGGAAGCTAAGCGTGCGATCCAACGATTCCCATCGGCGCGACCCTTGCTCGATCTTGCTGATTATCTCGAAAGGAGATCTTACTAAATGACACTTGACCTGATACTTTTTAAAAACAACGCCATTGATTTTCTGACCAATCCCGTGCTGTTGTGTGCGATCATCTCTTGGTTTACGGCGCAGTTTTTAAAGCTGCTTACCACGCCGCATTATACCAAGAAATTTTCCTTTGGGCAGTTGTTTTTCGGCACGGGCGGTATGCCAAGTTCACACTCTGCCGTTGTTTGTTCTACCGCGGTTTCTTGCGGCATTATTTATGGGTATGATTCCGCTATTTTTGCCGTTTCCGCGATCCTTGCCATGGTTGTGATGAAGGACGCAACGGGTATTCGCCGTGAAGCGGGTAAGCAGGCGTCTGTGATCAATCAAATTTCCGAGGAACTTGGCAAAAAACGCGAAAAGTTTGCAGACATTACGTTGCACGAGCTTCTTGGACACACGCCCTTGCAGGTGATCTGCGGCGCGATTCTTGGCTTTGTGATGGCATATTTTTGCCAGCGTTGGTTGTTTTTAAAGATCCTTTGATATGCGCCTTGATTGCTATCTTGTCGAGGCGGGCTATACCGACAGTAGAGAGCGTGCGAAGCGCTTGGTGTTGGCAGGTGCAGTGACCGTAAACGGTGCCGTTATCACAAAGCCCGCATTTGGTGTAGTGGGAGATCCTGCGATCACCGTGACCGAAGAGGAGTTTGTTGGGCGCGGCGGGGAAAAACTCAAAGCGGCGCTTTCGCTGTTTGATGTGGATCCTACGGGTATGCGCGCACTCGATGTGGGCGCTTCTACGGGGGGCTTTACCCACTGTCTGCTCGAGCGCGGTGTCACCGCGGTTGTGGCACTTGACGCTGGGTGTGATCAACTTCACCCAAAGCTTCGCGCCGATGCACGCGTAACCAACATAGAAAAATACAACGCCCGCGATCTTCGTTTCGAGGACGTGGGGCACTTTGACCTTGTTGTCATGGACGTTTCCTTTATTTCCGCCACCTATATTTTGCCTCGTTTTTGCGATGTGATGACCGATCACGGCAGTGCGATCGTGCTCATCAAACCGCAGTTTGAGGCAGGGCGCGGTGCGCTCAATAAAAAAGGGCTAGTGAAGGATCCGCGCGACCGCGCGTTTGCCATTCGCCGCGTGCTGACTTGTGCGGCACAAAGCGGGCTCGTTTGTCGCGGCCTTGCACCGTCCCCCATTCGTGGCGGTGACGGCAACGAGGAATATCTTGCCTATTTCACCCGCGAGGGGGAGAGTATCGCCGATACGTCGGTAGAAAAAGTAGTTCTGGAAGGGAAGGTAAGCAAATGAAAAACATTGCGCTCATAACCAATTTTAACATTCACGAAAAAGCCAACGCGGCGTTGACCGTCGCGGAGGAGCTTCTCAAATACGGTACGCGCGTGTTGATCTTGGATACGTTTAAGGAGAAGATTTTCCGCATGCATAAAAGCAAAAGCGAGTACGTCTATTTGCCCAAAGAGCGAATTTATAACGAGGCCGACTGCGTGATCGTGCTGGGCGGCGACGGCTCTATTTTGGATGCCGCGCGTCGTTGTGCGCCGCTCGATAAGCATCTGCTTGGCATTAATCTTGGACATCTCGGTTATATGACGGAACTGGACATGTCCGACCTTTCGCCGCTTGCGCGTGTGGTATCGGGTGATTACTTCATTGATGAGCGTTCAATGCTTGCCGTGGAGATATATAACCAAAACGGTGGCAAAAAAGCTGAGGGCTTTGCGCTCAATGACGTGGTCGTTTCAAACGGCTCGGTAGCGCGTATTGTGGATTTGGAACTGTATGAGGGCGGCGAGCTTGTTTCTCTGTACCGCGCGGATGGCCTGATCGTGGCAACCCCGACGGGCTCTACCGCGTATTCCATGTCCGCAGGTGGTCCCATTGCCGACCCCAAACTTGCGTGCCTTTGCGTGACCCCTGTATGTCCGCACTCTCTCACGGCGCGCCCCATGCTGTTCCGCGACGACGCCGTGTTGCAGATTAAAAACGTTTGCCAGCGCGAGAAAATGCTGTTTGTCACGGCTGACGGACGCACCAATTTTGAACTGTATCGTGGGGATAGCGTGCGCATCACGCGCTCTGCTATGGTAACACGCCTTATTCGCTTGCAAAACGGTGGCTTCTACACCAGATTGCAGGAAAAGATGAAATCCATTACTTAACAGGGGGAAGACCGATGAAGGCCAGCAGACAAAAGAAAATATTAGAGCTAATTAACCGTTACCAGATCGAAACGCAGGATGATCTGATCTCGCGTTTGATGATCGAGGGTTACTCCGTCACGCAGGCAACCGCTTCCCGTGATATTCGTGAGCTGCAACTCACCAAGGTGCTCACGGGCAAGGGGAGCTACCGTTACGTTGCCCCCAAGAGAGAGGAGCTCGTTGCAGGCATGAAGATCAATGCCGCACTGGTAGATTCCATCCGCAGTGTGGATTACGCGCAGAATATCGTGGTGCTTCGCACGTTGCCCGGTCTTGCGGGCGCGGTTGCGGCAGGTATTGATAGTCTGGCAATCGCCGACGTGCTCGGTTGCGTAGCAGGTGACGATACCATTATCGTGGCGGCACGCAGTGACACGTCCGCTAAGCTGATCAGTGAGCGTATTCGCGTCATGATGAAAGCAAGCTGACATGTTAGAAGCACTCCACATTGAAAATATAGCGGTCATTGAGTCGCTTGACGTCGATTTTCCCGCAGGCCTTTCGGTCATCACGGGCGAAACGGGCGCGGGTAAGTCGGTGATGCTGGATGCCCTCGGCTTTTTGTTGGGTGGCAAGGCACAACGCGACCTGCTCAGAAGTGGCACCACTGAAGGTGTTGTTTCCGCCGTGTTTACCGACGTGGGCGAGCAGACGCTTGCCTACCTTGCCGATGCGGGCTTTTCCGTTTCGGACGAGCTTCTCTTACAGCGCACGCTGTTTGCTGACGGCAAATCCAAATGTCGCTTAAACGGTAGGGTGATTCCGCAAGCGATCTTGCGTGAGCTTGCCGCCATGCTCGTGAATATTCACGGGCAAAATGATAATCAGCGATTGATGCTTCCTGTCGCACAGCAGAACATTTTGGATAGTGCCGCTCTTGATGAGGGCGAGCTTGCCGCGTATCGTGCCGCGTTCCTCGCTTGGCGCGACACCACCGATCAGCTCAAAGCGTTGCGTCGTGACGCCGCCGAAGCGGCGCGACTTGCCGATATTCTGCGCTTCCAGGTGAAGGAGATCGACGACGCGAAATTAAAGGCGGGCGAAGAGGAGGAGCTTCTCACACGCCGCGCCAAACTGCAACATGCAGAAAAGATTGCCAAGCAGACCGAGTTTTCTTACCGCGTCCTGCACGGCGCGGAAAAGGGCGCGGCAACCATGCTACTGGAACGCGCCGCACAGTCCATGCAACAACTCTCTGTCGTTATCCCCGAAGCAAGCGAAGCGGCAGAAAAACTCATGAGTATGCGTTACGAGGTCGAGGACATCGCCCATACAGCAAGGGCGTGGGGGGAGGATACCGATGGAGATCCCACCGCCGCGCTTGACCGCGCAGAGGCGCGCCTGGACGTAATCACCAAGCTTCGTCGCAAGTACGGCGAAGATATTCCCGCCATTCTTGCGTTTCGCGCAGATGCCGCCGCGCGGCTTTCGGCGCTGGAAAACTCCGAAGAGGAGGAAGCACGCCTTGTCGCACTTGCCGCAGAGCAATTTGAAAAGGTGCATCACTTGGCTGAGGCGTTACACGCAGCACGCGAGAAAACCGCAGTGGAGCTATCCAAGGCAGCACTGGCAGAGCTTGCCTTTCTTGATATGCCTGCCGTGCGTTTTACCATTGAGGTGCGCGCGGGGGAGAACTTTACGCCAACCGGCAACGATAGCGTTTCGTTCCTGATTGCCACCAACCCAGGCACGCCTCTCCAGCCCCTGTCGCAGATCGCGTCGGGTGGTGAGCTTGCACGTATTATGCTGGCACTGCGCAGTGTGCTCAATGAGCGCGATGGTGTGCTGACTGCCGTTTTCGATGAGGTGGATACAGGTATTTCGGGCAAAACCTCCCGCAAGATCGGTATCAAACTTGCCGAGATCGGGCGCGGCACGCAAGTGCTTTGCGTCACGCACTCCGCACAGATCGCATCGCTTACCAATACGCATTTTAAGATCGTGAAAACAACTACGGACAAGAGCGCCAGCAGCACGGTGATCCGATTGGATAACGAGGCGCGCGTGGCGGAAGTTGCACGCATCCTGGGCGGTCTTCAGGTGACCGACGCGCAACGCGAAGCAGCGCGTGATATGATCCGAGAGGGCAGGGGCGAAGCATGAAAAATAAAACCAACGCCATGCGCCGTTTGGACACCGCGCGGATCGACTATGAGGTGATGGAATACGTCGTGGATGAAAGCGATCTGTCGGGCACGCATCTTGCGGATCAGCTTTCCTTGCCGTATGAGATGGTGTTCAAAACACTCGTCGCCAAGGGAGATAAAACGGGGCATATCGTTTTCTGTATCCCGGTGCACTGCGAGATCGACCTCAAGCGCGCCGCGGCTGCGACGGGCAACAAGCGCATTGAAATGGTGCAGGTGAAGGAACTGCTTTCGCTTACGGGATATATCCGCGGCGGTTGCTCGCCGATCGGCATGAAGAAAAAGTTCCCGACGTATTTTGATGCGTCGGCAAAAGCACAGCCGCGTATCACGGTGAGCGCGGGTGTGCGCGGTGCGCAGCTGCTTATCGATACCGAAACGTTGCGCGCTTTCGTAGATGCCGCATACGTAGATATTACGGCATAAAAACCCTGGAAAGGCTTGACAAAACCTTCCTATAAAGGTACAATGATATAGTATAACATTTGACAAGGAGTTTACCATGAACAATCTGGAAAAAACGATGGACAAGATCGTTGCCCTGTGTAAGAACCGCGGTTTCATTTTCCCCGGCTCTGAAATTTATGGCGGTCTCGCCAACTCTTGGGATTACGGTCCCCTCGGTGTAGAGTTTAAGAACAACGTTAAGAAAGCTTGGTGGAAGAAGTTCGTACAGGAGAGCCGTTACAACGTTGGCCTCGATTCTGCCATCATCATGAACCCCGAAGCATGGGTGGCATCCGGTCACGTGGGTGGCTTCTCCGATCCTTTGATGGACTGCAAGAGCTGCAAGGCACGTCACCGTGCAGATAAGCTCATTGAGGAGTATGCTTTCGAGAACGGTCTTGCTGACAACCCCGCTGGCTGGAGCTTTGAGCAGATGGCGGACTACATCGCAGAGAAGGGCATCGTTTGCCCCGTTTGCGGTGGTCGCGACTTCACCTCGATCAAGAAGTTCAACCTGATGTTCAAGACCTTCATCGGTGTTACCGAGGATAATGCCAACACCGTATATCTTCGTCCCGAAACGGCACAGGGTATCTTTGTGAATTTCCCTGCCATTCAGCGCTCCACCCGTCGCAAACTGCCTTTCGGCGTTTGCCAGATCGGTAAGTCTTTCCGCAACGAGATCACCCCCGGCAACTTCGTGTTCCGTACGCGTGAGTTTGAGCAGATGGAGCTGGAGTTCTTCTGCAAGCCCGGCACCGACCTCGAGTGGTTCGCTTACTGGAAGGATTTTTGCAAGCAGTGGCTGCTTGACCTTGGTATGCGCGAGGAGAACCTCCGTCTGCGCGACCACGACCCCGAGGAGCTTGCATTCTACTCCAAGGGCACTACCGACTTCGAGTTCCTCTTCCCGTTTGGTTGGGGCGAGCTGTGGGGCATTGCTGACCGTACCGACTATGACCTTTCTCAGCACGCAAAGCACAGCAACAAGGATATGACTTATTTCGACCCCGAAACCAACGAGCGTTACACGCCTTACGTGGTTGAGCCCTCTCTCGGTGCTGACCGCGTGGCACTTGCATTCCTTATTGATGCTTATGATGAGGAAGTGATCGACGAGGCCAAGAACGACGTGCGCGTTGTGCTTCACCTGCATCCCGCACTGGCTCCCTACAAGGTTGCCGTTCTGCCCCTTTCCAAGAAACTCTCCGACAAGGCACTTGAGGTGCGTGATGAGCTTGCGAAGTACTTCGCCGTTGACTACGACGAAACGGGCTCTATCGGCAAGCGTTACCGCCGCGAGGACGAGATCGGCACGCCTCTTTGCGTGACCATCGACTTCGAAACCGTGGGCGACGCTGAAAAGCCCGCTGATAACTGCGTAACTGTGCGCGACCGCGACACAATGGAGCAGGTTCGCATCCCGATCGCAGAGCTCAAGGACTACATCGAAAAGAAGATCGCATTCTAATAAAAAAGGACAGAGAACAAAAGTTCTCTGTCCTTTTTGTATTGTGCTTATTCGTGGTTGTGACCTGCGTGTTCATCCACCGTTTCAGCCTGCTCTTTGTTCGCTTCACGCTTTTCGTGGATAGCGCCCACCGCCATTACGATAGAGGTGTAAGCTATACCGAGCACCATCAGTGCAGAGAGCACGATGAGGAAGATGCGAAGACCGAGGGTAACTTTTCTGCTGTTCATTTTGATTTCTCCTTACAGTTTGTCATTGAGTGAAAGTTGCTCGCCGCGATCTCCGATGGGGAATCCCGTGGCGGGTAATTTGTTTTTGTGATAACCCTTGAGGTCGCCATAAATCTCTTTGTGATTGGAAAGGGCGCGCAACACGCGTTTTTCGCGGCGACCAAGCGTCATGAGCAACACGCCTTTCGAGGCGCGCGTTGCCATTTGGGGAACAAGCGAGGATTTGAAGATGATGGCGCGGTCATTGTCGCTCACCATCATGATCTCAAAGGGGGCGTTCTCGCACTCGTGGAAGATGCCGACCAGGGGAGATGCATCCGAGTAGGCACCCGTGAGCTTGCGGCGGTTGCCCTTTGTTTCGTACGCCTTGATCGGTACGCGTACACCCTTGCCATTCTCGAAAATAAAGATCATGTTCTCGCCATCGGGGTAGGTGTTTTGCACGCGCATATACACGGGGCGCTCGTCCTTATCCATGCCAAGTTTGGCGTTGAGGAAATCGCCCATGTCAGATGCTTTCGTCTTGCCGAAATCATCGACAGCTACGCGATATACTTGCGCTTTGTCCGTGAAGATCAGCAGGTTGTCGCGGTTTTCCGCATCAAAGATCTGGTTGATGGTGTCGTTTTCTTTGAGCTTTTGCTCGTCGTTGCCGCGCAAGGATTGGAAAGTGATCTTTTTGAAGTATCCCTCGTTTGTAAGCACCAGTCGCACAGGGTAATTTTCTACCACGGGCGCGACGGATACCTCCTCGATTTCGGATGCGTCAATGATCTCGCTTACGCGCGGCTTGCCGTACTTTTTCTTGATGGTGGCAAGTTGTTCGGCGATCTTGGCACGTAGGCGAAGCTCGTCCGCGAGCGTTGCTTCGATATCTGCAATATCGTCACGCAAGGTCTGCGCCTCGCGTACGTTATTCAAAATATAGTTCTTGTTGAGGTTGCGCAAGCGGATGTTGGAAATGTATTCTGCCTGCACTTGATCAATGTCAAATCCCTCCATCAAGTCTTTGATCACCTGTTCGTCACTCTCTGCGCGACGAATGATGCGAATGGCCTTGTCAATGTCAAGCAGTACCTTGGAAAGACCTGTGATCAGGTGCAAACGGTCACGTTTTTTGCCAAGGTCAAATCGAAGCTCGCGACGCATGCACTCGGTGCGGAAATTGATCCATTCTTTCAAAATATCCATGACGCCAAGCTGCATGGGCGTGGAGTTGATGAGCACGTTAAAGTTGCACTTGAAGCTGTCCTCCAGAGGGGTGAGCTTATACAAGCGATTCATCAGTTGATCGGGGTCCGTGCCACGGCGCAGATCAAGTGTGAGTTTGAAGCCGTTCAGATCAATTTCGTCGCGGAAGTCCACAATTTCCTTTACTTTACCTTCTTTGACAAGCGCAGAAATGCTGTCTAAGATCGCCTCAATGCTGGTGGAGTAAGGAATCTGCAAAATATCAATACAATTCGCCGCTTTATCGTAGCTATAACGCGCACGGATACGGAAAGAACCCTGACCCGTTTCGTAGATGCGGCGCATTTGCTCTCTGTCGTAAATGATATAGCCACCGCCCGAGAAATCGGGGGCTTTTACAATATCGAGGAGCTTGTCCGTTGTGGTCTTGGGATTGCGCAAGATCGCGATCGTGCCGTCGCATATCTCGGAAAGATTAAAGGAGCAGATATTGGATGCCATACCAACCGCAATGCCCACGTTGGGGGTGACCAACACGTTGGGGAAGGTGGTGGGTAGGAGAACAGGCTCTTTCATTGTGCTATCGTAGTTGTCAATCATATCGACAGCGTTTTTGTCGATGCCGGTGAAGAGTTCCTGGCAAATGCCGTCCAGTTTTACCTCGGTGTAACGCGAAGCGGCGTATTTCATGTCACTGGAATATTGTTTGCCAAAGCTGCCTTTCGAGTCCACAAGGGGATGGAGTAATGCGTCGTAGCCGCGCGTGAGGCGCACCATCGTTTCGTAGATGGCGGCATCGCCGTGGGGATGCAGTTTCATCGTTTGTCCCACAACGTTGGTGCTCTTGGTTCTACCGCCCGCCAAAAGCCCCATTTTGTACATGGTGTAAAGAAGCTTGCGGTGCGAGGGCTTGAGGCCGTCGATCTCGGGGATTGCACGCGAAATGATCACGCTCATTACGTAGGGCATGTAGTTTTTCTCAATGGTTTCCGTAATGGGCTGCGGTGTGGCAGGTGCAGGAATGATCTTGGCGAGGTCTGTGACAGGGGTGGATCTCTTTTTTGCCATAGTTCCTATCCTTTCTTCGTCTTGGTTATATCTCTTTCACGGTGTGTGCCGCGGCGCGGATACAGCGATTATAAAGGGCAAGTCCCATGCCGTTTTTGGGCGGCAGATGGGCGTAAAGTGTGTGAAGCGATGCGTTTGTGTCCGCTTCACGCAACGCGGCAAAGAGCCGTCTTGCTTGGGTTTCTAGGTCGTTTTCAGCGCCGATGGGGAACAGTGTGGCGCCACGTGGCATCCGCTGTATTTCCTCGTCGTAGCAAAGCACGCCGACGCCGTTGTTGGCGGCGGCATCCGCCATGAAGCGTGTGACCGCTTCGCCCTCGCCACTCAGTAGTACGAGCGCGGCGCGGGGCGCGTAATGGCGATATTTCATGCCGGGGGAGAGCGGTCGTTCGTTCTCGGCAAGCGCACGAAGCACCGTGTCGGCAACACGCACCTCGCACACGCAGGAGAGGGCGTCGGCAGTGATGGCACCGGGGCGCAGTAATATACCCTCGTTGCCGTCGAGTGCCACGATGGTGGATTCCAGCCCCACCTCGCAAGCGCCACCGTCAATGATCATGTCGACGCGACCCGTCAGATCTTCCGCTACGTGTGCAGCGGTGGTGGGGGAGGGGCGTCCCGAGCGATTGGCAGAGGGCGCCGCAATGGGCGCACCCGTCTTTTCAATCAGCGCGCGTGCCACAGGATGCGAGGGGCAACGCACCGCAACGGTGTCAAGCCCGCCCGTGACCGAGTAGGGGATCGTGTCTTTTTTGGGCAGGATTACCGTAAGGGGGCCGGGCATAAACTTTTCTGCCAGACGATAGTAAGTATCATTCGTGACGGCGTATGCCTCCGCGTCCTCGGGGTTCGCAATATGGATGATAAGAGGGTTGTCCGACGGACGCCCCTTGGCCGTATAAATGGCTTTTGCCGCGCCGTTGCTCGTTGCAAGACCGCCAAGGCCGTAGACCGTTTCCGTCGGGAAGGCGACAAGACCGCCGTTTCGTAAGATTTCGGCGGCGCGGTCAAGCGCCTCTTGGTTCTCGCTTGGCGTGTTGATCAAAACAAATTCCGTTTGTATCATGTTGACTCACTTTGCAGTTTTTGTGCAATTTCTTCGGCGGCGAGCGCGTTTGTCAAATCTGCAATATCGCCATCCAAGAATTTATCCAACTTGTAAAGGGTAAGGCCGATGCGGTGATCCGTCACGCGGTTTTGCGGATAGTTGTAGGTGCGGATGCGCTCACTGCGATCACCCGTACCGACTTGCGCACGGCGTGCACCTGCGATTTGCTCTGCTTGCTCTCTGGATTTGATATCAAAAAGCTTTGCACGTAGCATTTTGAGCGCCTTGTCGCGGTTTTTGAACTGGCTGCGCTCCTCCTGGCACTCCACCACGATGCCCGTGGGCTTGTGCGTGAGGCGTACGGCAGATTCAGTCTTGTTGATATGCTGACCGCCGGCACCGCTACTCTTGCAGGATTCCATGATGATTTCAGAGGGGTCAATGACGATTTCCACCTCGTCCGCCTCGGGGAGCACAGCTACCGTTACGGTAGAGGTTTGGATACGCCCTTGCGATTCGGTGACGGGAACGCGCTGTACGCGGTGAACGCCCGACTCGAATTTGAGTTTGGAGAAGGCACCCTCGCCGTCCACGGAAAAGGTGATCTCGCGAAATCCGCCAAGTTCCGTTTCGTTTGCGGAAAGACGTGCTGTGCGAAAGCCTGCGGCAGTGGCGTACATGGTATACATGCGGTAGAGCACGGCGGCAAACAGTGCCGCTTCCTCGCCACCCGCACCTGCGCGGATCTCCACGATGATGTTTTTGTCATCGTTCGGGTCTTTCGCAATGAGCATGATCTGCAACTCTTTGGTGAGCGCCTCACACGTGGCGCGGAGGGTGCGATGCTCCGCATTCGCCATGGCAACAAGCTCGGCATCGCTCTCGCTGTTTGCGAGCTCAAACGCGTCTGTTGCTTGCTGTTGTGCGTTGCGCAATTCGCGAATCTTTTCCATGATCGGCAAAAGGGAGCGGTACTCCTTCATCAGCGCGGATGCCGCCTTAGGGTCGGCGTGCGCCGCAGGATCCATGCTCCTCGCTTCTAACTCCGCAAAGCGCGCCTCGATTGTTTGAAGGGAGGTTTCTATCATGCTTGGTAGAACGCAGAGAATGCACGGTAGGCCTCGTAAAGGTCTACCTTGGCAATCACCTCAAAGGGTGCGTGCATCGAGATTACGGGCACACCAAGGTCAACGGTTTCAATGTTGAGCTCTGCCACGTATTTGGCAACTGTGCCACCACCGCCGCCGTCCACCTTGCCAAGCTCACCTGCTTGCCAGACGACGCCGTTTTGCTCCATCACACCGCGCAACCAGCCGATATACTCAGCGCTTGCGTCATTGGTGCCGGATTTGCCACGGGAGCCTGTGTACTTGGTCAGCACAACGCCCGCAGAGAGCAGGCAAGAATTGCGTTTTTCAAACGCGTCGGCAAAGTTAGGGTCAAATGCCGCCGATACGTCGGCGGAAAGGCAACGAGAGCCGGCACGCACAGCGGCAGATTCGCCGCCGCGTGCGCGGGCAATCGCGTCAATCAGGTCAGGCATAATGGCGCTCTTCATACCCGTTACGCCGTCGCTGCCGATCTCCTCTTTGTCTGCCAGTACACACATGAGCGTGTGGGTGGGGGCATTACATTCGAGAATGGCGGTGAGCGCAGGGTATGCGCAGACGCGGTCGTCGTGGCCATAAGCGCCAATTAGGGCGCGGTCAAAGCCGATGTCGCGCGCGCGGAACGCGGGCACGACGGAAAGCTCGGCAGTGAGGAAATCTTCCTCGGTGATGCCGTACTTTTCGTGAAGAAGG
>JAZNAM010000053.1:0-19641 GCA_045586515.1 Eubacteriales bacterium | reverse complement strand
CTTCCCACAACGAAAAAGTCAGCAAGTGTCACCTCCTCGTACACCCACGCGGTAACGCTTGGCGGTGCACCTGTGCTGATTGGCGAGCGCATCAATCCCACGGGCAAAAAACGCTTTAAGGAAGCTCTGCTTGCCCATGATATCGGCTATATTTTAAACGAAGGCCTCGCCCAGCAGGAGCGCGGCGTCCATATTCTCGACGTCAACGTCGGCATGCCCGGCATCGACGAGCGCGCAATGCTCACCGAAGCAGTCACCGAACTGCAAGCAGTGTGCGATCTCCCCTTGCAGATCGACACGGCAGATCCCATTGCCATGGAAGCGGCAATGCGCCGCTATAACGGCAAGCCGATGGTCAACTCCGTGAACGGCAAACGTGAAAGCATGGAGGCAGTCTTCCCGCTGGTCAAAAAATACGGCGGACTTGTCGTCGCCCTCACGCTGGATGAAAACGGTATTCCTAATACCGTAGAGGGCCGTTTTGCGATTGCCCGGCATATTTTGAGCGTTGCCGCCACCTACGGCATTGATAAAAAAGACATTGTGTTCGACACGCTTGCTATGACCGTGAGCGCAGACGCAAGCGCCCCCACGGTAACGCTTGGCGCGCTTGAGCGTATCTCACGCGAGCTGGGTTGCCCCACCTCGCTTGGCGTTTCTAACGTTTCCTTCGGTTTGCCGGCGCGTAATCTTATCAACAGCACGTTCTTCACCATGGCACTGAAATCCGGACTTTCCGCCGCCATTATGAACCCGTATTCCGCCGAAATGATGGGGGTATATCACGCTTATCGCGCACTTTGCGGTTATGATGAAAACTGCGCCGACTTCATCGCATTTGCCCCTACGGTCAGCACAATGAGCACGGCGGCTCCTACCAAAACGGCAGAGAGCGCAACGGCAGATAGCTTACAGGACGCCGTTATAAAAGGACTTTCCAAGGCCGCCGCGGCTCGTTGCGAAGCGTTGCTCTGCGCAGGAACTGATCCCCTTGCAATCATTGAGCAGGAGATCATTCCCGCACTGGACGCCGTTGGCCGCGGCTTCGAGCAAAAGACAGTCTATCTGCCCCAACTTCTTATGAGCGCAGAGGCGGCACAATCCGCATTCTCCGCAATCAAGGCGCGCATGGGTCGTAGCGAAACAGCCACCAAAGGAAAGATTATTCTCGCCACCGTTAAGGGGGATATCCACGACATTGGCAAAAACATCGTGCGTTTGTTGCTCGAAAATTACGGCTTTGACGTCACGGATCTCGGGCGCGACGTCGCCCCCGAAGCAGTGGTAGAAGCGGTTTGTCAAACGGGCGCCACCGTGGTGGGTTTAAGCGCGCTCATGACCACTACCGTCCCTGCTATGGAAGAAACGATCCTGGCACTTCGCGACGCGGCACCCGAATGCCGCGTGATCGTGGGCGGCGCGGTACTCACCGCTGAGTATGCCGCACGCATCGGTGCACACGCTTACGCCCACGACGCAATGGAGGGAGTGCGCATCGCAGAGCGACTGCTCTCGTAACCCATCCTTTATAAAAGAGAGGCAAGCTGCTTGCCTCTCTTTTTTTATGCAGAAAATTTTTTCACCGTGTTTGCGTGTGGGCACGAAAAAAACGGTGCATAATAATGGCAACAAAAAAAGAAAGGATGCTCCGTTATGAAACTTCGCGTACTGGCGCTTCTTTGCGCCGTTTTACTACTCCCCATTTCCCTCTTTTCCTGCTCGCGCAACAAGGGGGCTGACGTCCACGTCTTCTACTACACCTACTCCGACACGTATATCTCCACGGTTCGCTCCGCACTCGACAGAAAACTAAACGAGGCGGGTCTTGGGTTCCAGGATTACGATGCCGCAGGCAACCAGACCACACAGACCGAACAGATTCGCACTGCAATCACCAAAGGTGCCAAGGTGCTGCTTGTCAACATTGTGAATACGGGCTCGGATGATGCCGCAAACGAGATTGTTGGGCTGGCGCGTGATGCAGGTGTCACACTGGTGTTTTTTAACCGCGAGGTCAGCGACGCCGTCATTTCCTCCTATGACAAATGTGCTTTTGTCGGCACGCGTGCCGTAGAAGCAGGTATTCTGCAAGGCGAAATGATCGGCGAATATCTCATTGAACACTACAAAGAAATGGATATCAATAACGACGGTGTCATCTCCTATATCCTTTTCAAGGGCGAGGAAGGCAATAATGAGGCGATCTATCGCACGCAGTATAGCGTCAGTGAGGCAAACGCCTTGCTTGAGGGCAACGGCAAGGCCTCACTTCGCTTCTACGATTCTTCCAATAAAAACGGCTATTTGGTTGACCAAAACGGCCAGTGGTCTGCGGCTGCCGCCAACGACTATATGACCACCGCACTCGCCTCGCATAGTATTGCAGGCGGCAATATGATCGAGCTCGTTATTTGCAATAACGATAGCATGGCAGAGGGCGCGATCTCTGCCCTCAACGCTGCAGGCTTTAATAAGGGTGGTGATAGCCGCACAATCCCCGTATTCGGTGTGGATGCCACAGAGGCGGCGCGTGCGCTCATCAAAGACGGCAAAATGACGGGCACCGTGATGCAGGACGCAGAGGGCATGGCAACGGCGCTCGCTCTCCTTTCCGCCAACACAATGGAAAGCAAGGACCTGATGAGCGGCACTGAGTCGCTTTCTGTTGACGCGGGCGTAAAGAAGATCCGCATTGCCTATGCCAAATATCTCGGTTGAGCACGGGGGTACCGCACTCCTTGAAATGTGTGGCATTTCCAAGGAATTCCCCGGCGTAAAGGCGCTGGATGCAGTCAATTTTTGCGTCAAGCGCGGTAGCGTACACGCACTTATGGGCGAAAACGGTGCGGGAAAATCCACTTTGATGAAATGTTTATTCGGCATTTATCAAAAGGACGCGGGCGAAATTTATCTCGACGGGGAGCGCGTATCCTTTCGCTCCCCTGCCGAAGCGCTTGTGCAGGGTGTTGCCATGGTACACCAAGAGCTCTCACAGGCACTGCGGCGCAGCGTGATGGACAACCTCTGGCTCGGGCGTTATCCCACCCGTTTCGGTGTGTTCGTATCCGATAAAGAGTTAGAAGAGCGCACGAATACCCTGTTTGCCGATCTTGGGCTCTCGGTTGATCCTCACCGTATTATGAGCACGATGTCCGTTGCCGAGCGACAAATGGTGGAGATTGCAAAGGCAGTTTCCTATGACGCAAAGATCATTGTACTGGATGAGCCGACCTCCTCTCTTGCTGACGAGGAGGTCGCGCATCTGTTCCGTATTATCGACACCCTGCGCGCGCGCGGATGCGGCATCATTTATATCTCTCACAAAATGGAGGAGATCTTCCGCATATCCGACGAGATCACCGTCATGCGCGATGGTAAGCACGTACGCACCGCACGGGCAAGTGACCTCACTATGGAGCAGATCATCTCCCTTATGGTGGGGCGTGAACTGTCCGGGCGTTTCCCACTCAAAAACGAAAAACAAGGGGAAACGGTATTTGAAATACAAAATCTTTCCTCGCGTTATGCTAAGGTTAGCAACGTTTCCCTGACGGTGCGCGAAGGCGAGATCGTGGGGCTTGCAGGACTTGCGGGTGCAGGACGCTCAGAGTTGCTTGAAAATATTTTTGGTCTATCTGAACGCGAAGGTGGCACCCTTCTCGTTAAAGGGCGCGAGGTGCGAAACCGCACGCCGCGCGAAGCGATTGATAATGGGTTTGCTTTCCTTACAGAGGAACGACGGGCAACGGGCATCTTCGGCATTCTGGATATTACCGAAAACACAACGGTCAGCGCGCCAAAGCGTTACCGTTTGGCAGGACTTTTTCAATCCGACAGCAAGCGCCGTGCGGATACTGACGAAATGATCCGCCGCCTTGGTGTGAAAACCGCCTCGCGCGAAACGCAGATCCGCACACTATCAGGCGGCAACCAGCAAAAGGTGATTTTCTCGCGTTGGCTACTCACCTCACCCAAAATCTTGCTGCTCGACGAGCCGACGCGCGGCATTGACGTGGGGGCTAAGTATGAGATCTATGCACTCATGCAAGAGCTCGCGCAAAAAGGGTGTGCCATTCTAATGGTATCCAGCGAGCTACCCGAGCTTCTGGGCGTATGTCACCGCATCTACGTGATGTCAGGTGGTGAGATCGCAGGCGAGGTCGATAGCGCTAGCACCACACAGGAAGAAATTATGGCGCTGGCCGCTAAAAACGTGTAAGGAGAAACGCTATGAAATTAACTATACTCACACGCTGGCGCGACATGGATCAAAGCGAAAAGCGCCGCGCAGTTTCCGAATGGCTCATTAACAATTCGCTATATATCTTCCTTATCACCGCCGTCATCTTTATTGCGTGCCTAAATCCTCGTTTTTTGTCTTTCCCCTCCATTATCAATATCATTTCGCTCTCCGCCGCCAACCTCCCCATGGCACTTGGCGTGGCAGGCGCCATCATTCTCGCGGGCACCGATCTATCGGGGGGACGTATCGTAGGGCTTGTTGCGTGCGTATCAGCAGCGTTGCTACAGGCAAGCGGTTATGTGGGAAAAATGTTTCCCGCGCTTAACACACTTCCCATTCCCGTTGTGTTTCTCATAGTCATAGCCCTTGGTGCACTGATCGGCTTTATCAACGGTTACTGTACTGCCACCTTCCATCTACACCCGTTTATCGTGACCCTTTCCACGCAGCTCATCGTCTACGGCGCGCTTCTTTTGTTCCTGATGATTGGCAACAATAACGGGCAATCCATTTCGGGGCTTGATACAGGATATACCAGCTTTATTAAGGGAAGTATTCTGCGCATTGGCGGCACGCCCATCCCCAATTACGTGTGGTATGTGATTGTACTGGTCGGCGTCATGTGGGTGGTATGGAACAAAACCACCTTTGGCAAAAACATGTTCGCTATCGGCTCCAATCCCGAAGCCGCTGCCGTGTCAGGCGTCAACGTGAAACGCATGACCATTCTCGTTTTTGTGTTAGCGGGCGCTCTTTATGCAACAACCGGTTTTATCGAAGCGGCGCGTATCGGCTCCAACTCCGCGGCAACCGGCCTCAACTACGAGTTAGACGCTATTGCCGCGTGCGTGATTGGCGGCGTTTCTTTCGTAGGCGGCACGGGTAAAATCGGCGGCGTGATTCTGGGTGTGGTGTTACTGCGGCTCATCTTTGTGGGGCTTAATTTCCTTGGCATTGACGCCAACATGCAATATATCATCAAAGGTTTGATCATCCTGATTGCTTGCGCCATTGATATGCGCAAGTATTTAGTGCGAAAATAATTCCAATTTTTATTTATTATTTTCCAACTCAATCAAAATTTTCCCAAAGTCGATTTTAAATAAAAACAGAAAAGTCACACAGTTGCCATCTGTGCGACTTTTCTGTTTTTTAAAGCTCCTCTATTTCTTTAAGCCACTCTGCCGCGCTTGCATCGGACGGCATGCGCCAATCACCACGAGGCGAAAGTGCAACGGAGCCGACCTTTACACCATCAGGCGTGCAATTTCGTTTAAACTGCTGAGCAAAGAAACGGCGGAAAAAGACCGCGAGCCACTTCTTAATCGTTGCCCCATCAAATGCGTCCTCAAACGCAATACGCGCAAGCGCGTAGATTTTAGCGGGCGTGTACTGATAACGCACAGCGTAGTACAGGAAGAAATCATGCAGCGCATAGGGGCCAACAAGATCTTCCGTTTTTTGCGAGATCTTACCAACCGCATCAGGGGGCAAAAGCTCGGGGCTGATGGGCGTATCCAGTACGCGACGCAGCACGTCAGTGGCGCACGGGAACACATCTGCATCGGCAAGCGCCGTAATCACCCAACGAACCAACGTCTTGGGTACGTCACAGTTTACAGCGTACATGCTCATGTGATCGCCGTTGTAGGTACACCAGCCGAGTGCCATTTCGGAAAGGTCTCCCGTACCAATCACAATGCCACCTACTTGATTGGCAATATCCATGAGCACTTGCGTGCGCTCGCGCGCCTGTGCATTCTCGTAGGTAACCGAATAGTCATTTGCATCGTGACCAATGTCCTTAAAATGCTGAAGCACAGCATCCTTGATCGGGACAGTACGTGCTGTCACGCCAAGCGCCTCCATGAGCGCGACGGAGTTGGCCAGTGTTTCATCAGACGTACCAAAGCAAGGCATCGTCACCGCCGTCACATTCGAGGTAGGCAAGCCAAGCTTTTCCATGGCGCGTACCGCAACCAGTACGGCAAGTGTGGAATCTAGGCCGCCGGAAATGCCAATTACAGCCTTTCCGCCCACAATAGCAAGTCGGCGCGCCAATGCCGTTGCCTGAATATCAAAGATCTCTGCGCTGCGCGTTTCACGCGCTTCGGCGCTGTCGGGAATAAAGGGCAGACGCGAAACCGAAAGCTTGGCGCCGTCGGATGCGCAAAGCGCAAAATCAAACGCAACGCTTTCTATGTCAATGGCATAGCGCGCCGCGGCCTCCCCAAAGGTTCTGTTGTGGCGACGATCATAGCGCAACGCGCCGAGATCCACGTCGCTGACAAGCACGTAATCTGCATCGTTGATTCTCTTGTTCTGGGCAAGAACTTTTCCTTCGCAAGCAATCAAGCCCTGACCGTTGCACACCATATCCGCCACCGACTCCTCATAGCCTGTGCTCACGTACGCATAGGCGCACAGCAAACGCGCACTATGCGCGGTAACGAGCGTGCGAACCGACTCGCGCTTCTTGACGGTTGCGCTTGCCGCAGAAAGGTTCAAAATCACCTCAGCGCCCGAAAGCGCAAGGAAGGTGGAAGGCGGCAAAGGTGCCGAAACATCCTCACAAATCTCCACACCCACCACAGTACCGTCCGCTGCGCGGAAAACGAGATCTGTAGATACAGGGAAGGTAAAGCAACCCACGCTGGTGAGCACGGGAGAAAGATCTGCGCCAGGAGTGAACCAACGACGTTCCGCAAACTCAGCGTAATCAGGCAGATACGTCTTAGGTACAGCACCAAGAATACGACCCTCGCCCAGCAAAACAGCACAGTTGTAAAGCTGACCGCCAACAAGCAAAGGGGCACCCACCGCCACAAGAATACCGTTAGGCACATTCACGGCAAGGTCCGCAAGCGCCTCTGCCACACGATCCGCAAGCAGATCAGAGAGAAACAGATCGCCACAGCTGTATCCCGTGAGGGAAAGTTCCGGAAGCGCCACAACGGTCGCTCCCTTTTCGCTCGCCTCCTTCACGGCTGCAAGGATTTTCTCTTTGTTATAGGAAACGTCCGCCACACGAAGCGACGGCACGGCAACACTGATGCGCATGACATCTTTCACGTTCATATCCTCCTCAAGGTTGCACAAAATACTCCATTATATATATTGTAACACGCTTTTGTGTAAAATGCAACTCTATCGCCAAAAAAAGCCACTCGCGCCGTAGCGCGAGTGGCTGGGATTGTTTTACTCTACAGTCGTAAAGGCGAAAGTTGCATCGCTTTCTGCATCTGCGGTAGCAGTTACCACAATGTAGTAACACATCTTTCCACCCACGAAGCAGCCGTTCTCGTCAAGCTCAACGATTTCACCGTTGGGCTTGTATACCACAACGTCAGCCTCTGCCTTGTTAAGGACAACCTTGTAGGTCTCACCCGCATCGGGCCATTCCACAAAGTAATAGTGAGTTTCGCCGCTCTTATACTGTACTTTCACAGCATTATCAACCGTAGCATAGATCTTCTTGGACAGCGCACAGCCGGCAACCTCACATGCACCCTTGAAGTTAATCACGTGCTCGTGTTCAACCTTCAACTCTGCACTGGCAATATCTTCCTCTGCACTAAGGATCATGTAAAGTACGGAGCCGTTCTCCTTAGACCAAACAAGCTTGCCATCTGCAACGATCAATTCGACAGGGAGATCAGCATTCACGCCATATGCAACAACATTTATGGCCGCAGGAACGTTGATCGTGTAGGTTGCGCCGTCTACCATACCGCTTACACTGTAGTAGTAGAGAACATTCTTCTTAATGGTCTTTCTCTGCAGTTTGCCATCGGTAAGCGTCAGCACCGCATCCTTGGCCTTCTCAGAGCAGATCGAGCAGATACCCGTGTACCCATAATCGCAAGTGTGTTCGATCTCGAACCAGACAGTGCTACTCTGCGTAACCTGTGCTTCAAGCACCAAGCGATACGTACCGTCCTCAGTTGCAATAAAGTCACCCTTTGTACCAAGTTCAACCGTCTCGCCGCTGGGCGCGTACACTGTCCAAAGGCCAACGTCACCCTCAGACTTGACGAAATACTTATTGCCCTCGAACAGATCAATGGTAAAGTAATTGTTGTTGTTAGCCTCCAACGTTACGTTCTGCTTTTCGTAAACATCTTCAAAGGCAATATTGATGCTACTCTCACAGCCCACCATCACGCAATCACCAATTTCATCATAAGCATGAATGTGCTTGACATGGATATTACCCATTGCGCTAACAAGTGCTTCTACCACGATATAGTAGGTGCCATCACCATCTTCATCACAAGTGAAGACGCTGTTTACAACAGGCATTGGCGTGCCATTTGCATCATAAATAACGTACTGCTTGCCATTCATTTCAAGCTGTCCGTTGATGGAAAGGATTTGATACTGAATACCGCCGACAAGTTCAACGGCATAGTAGTATTTCTCATCCTTCTTTACCATAACTTCCTTTGCCTCGTCAACAACAACCTCGTCATCGAGCGCGCAGGGGTTGTTACAAGAGGGGACAGAGCAATTGCCCATATAATCTCTCACGTGTACGTGAGAAACGGAAAGTTCAGCTTTACCCACAAGTGCAGCGGTTGCCTTGAGGTAGTATACGCCGTCTACCGCACAAGTGAACAAATCGTCAACAAGCGCACAGCGGTTGCCCTCAGCGTCGTAGAGTGCAAGTTTTGCAACATTTTTGGTCATTTCAAACTTGTACTGCACGCCTTTGGAAAGAACAAGGCGATATGCATACTCGTTATCATATTTCGTGTAGATCTTCGTCGTGGTGTCCACGCCAAGATCAATCACGCTGTCGTACTGGCACACAGTGCATACGCCCTTGTAATCGTTCGTGTGAACGTGCGCAATCAGCGCCTTGAGCGCAAGCTGCTGCTCCTGCGTGAAACGGCTGTATGCAGCATTCACTGCAATGCTCGCATACTGATATGCACCCGTCTTGATATCGGTCACTTCTCTAAGCAATTTCGTAGCCAGGTAGGAAACAGAAGCGGAAATATCGGTTTGGTAAGAAGCGTATACAATGGTATCCACACCATCCACCGTCACGATCACGTAAGGCATTGCCGTGTAAAGCACACCATACTCAGCTTCGGTAAAGTCGCTCTTTTCTGCCGTGTAGATAAACGCACCTGTTTCAGCTACGTTTTCTGCCTGCACGTTGATATAATCAATACCGAGCGCGTCAAACAGATCGGGGCTAAAGCCCTTTGCAGCCAGGATATCATCTACAGATGCAATCAACATGCCGTAGGTGAGCGTATATGCAACGTCCTCACCGGCGATGCTTGCCGCCCACGCCTCGATGGCGTCACGCATCTCAGCACTAACCTCGGCAGTGAACTTTACGCCATAGGTGCTCTCGTTGAGCACAACACGGTCGCTAAGTACAGGCACCGCGCCAAGCTGATCGTGGAAGGCCATGAAATAGTACTCGCCATCGCCGAATCCAACAAAGCTATTCTCGTTTTTAAGGAACACAACGTTGGGCTGGCTCTCGCCCGCGGTAGTAGAGTAGTAGATGTAATCGCGCTCATAGAGCAGGTAAACGCCGCCCGTCACGGTCGCGCTTGCCGAAGCACCGTTCTTGTAGAACAGATACATAGAACGGGGGTTGCCTGCCGCAGCACTACTATCGCGATCGGCCACAAACACGCCACCATTTACGAAAACGCGCGCCTTTGTTTCGATTCGCGCAATAGATCCTGCATGCTGCACAACGGTGCCGGCATTGAAGATTACAACACCACCAACAGCGTAGATTGTATCATAATTATTGGAAATAATTGTGCCACCATTGATCGTTACCGTAGAGGGGGTATTATTTTCGTCGACAAGATAGATCATGTTCTTGGCGGCAGAATCGCTAACAATCTTGCCGCCGTTCATCACGAAATCGCCTCTCATACGAATCACATCGTTGCCTACGTTCTGAGCGATAATTTCACCGTCATTAATCACAACGGTGCCGTTATCACAACGGATTATGTTATCCTTCGTGTATTCCACATTGACGATTGCGCCATCAAGGCAAAGCGTACCGCCTTGATAAACGTACACAAAACGATCGTTTGCGTTGACGTTGATCATGGCACCCTCACCGAGGATCACAGTACCATAGGTCTGCGCGAAGAGTGCGTTGCACTCCACGTCAATGTTCTCAAGCATGAGCGTGCCGTAGGAAACCTTGAAAGCAGGGCCGCTCTTCACAATGATTTTACAGCGAGTTCCATCCCCCTTTGTTCCGGCAGAAATCCTGGTATCTCTAGAGATCGAAACGGTTTTGCTGATGGTCATATCATGCAAGATGTAGATCGTTACACCACTCTCCACAGCTTTTCGAACCGTGTCGAAATCATACGAGTAACCCTCTCTAACAACCTTGACGACCTCAGCGCCGTTCATCGTTGCAGGAATAACCACCGTTCTGGTCTCAGCGCTGATACGCGTGTGGAAATAATAGGTGATCGTGTTATTGGCACCATCCAACTCACGGCCGTTGAGCAGCGTAGCTGTTACGTCGTTATCAATAGCAACATTAGAGATATCAACATATCCGATGGCCGCATCGTCACCAATGATCACGCCGTCTGCGCGATCGGTGGAGAGATATGCGCCGCGAACGTACAGTTTATTTGTTCCAAACGCAGCCGCGTCTTGATAACCATTTTCAAAAAGATAGTTGTCATTGCGTGCAACAAGTGCAACGTTTTCGCCCTCGATCCAGAGTCCACCTGCCAAACGCCAGAACATAAATCCTCTCGCGTTCTGGGCATTGACATCCATCACGATGGTGGTGTTACCCGTGATCTTGGTCTTAGTCGATCCATTATAAGTACGGAACATAGCATACTCTTCGGTACCGGTATAAGCACCTGTATGAATCAATGTACCGCCCTGAATATCAAGGAACGAACCGTCCTTTACCGCAAAGATCGGGAAGTTGGTATTCTCCGCAACGATCTTGGCGCCCTCTTTTACGGTGATGTTGGCTTTAGAATAGCCCAAAATCATACCTTCACTTGCCGCTTTGCCCTGACCGTGAATGTACGCACCTGCGTCAATAATGATGGACACCTCGTTAAAGTAACCAAGGTTCTTTCCCTTGGGAATCACAATCTCGATATCCGTAATGGTGGGAACAACGGTGGATTTTGCACCAAGGTCAAACAGATAACTGCATCCAACCGTCAGCACGGCGCCGTTTTTGCTAGTCAGCGTGTAGGATTTAACTTCGTTCCTTGGAAGAGCGGAAAGTTGGGTGTAATCCTTAAGCAAGATCACCTTGTTGTTACCATTGGTAACAGAGTATACCGCACCACTCAAGTTGTAGCAATGGCTGTATACGGTGTAGTACTCTTCCGCGCCAGATGCCCTCGTCAGTCCAACGCCCTTAGAGGTTCTATTCAAACCCTCGATGATCGCAACGTCACGATCCTCGGCATCAATGATTTCTTGTGTGGCGTAAACACCACGCCCCTGTGCACCGGGATAAGAGGTTTTGCCAAGCAAATAGATTTCAGCATTGGTCTTCCACGTGCAAGCACCTGTAATGGTAGAATCAACAATATAGACAGTGGCCTTTGTGCTTCCGTCACCCGCATACAAAAATGCACCCTTTGATCCGTCGTAGGAAATGTCCTCAACCTGGACAATGGCGTTGTCAAGCGCGTAGATAAGCGCCTGCCCCGTCGTATTTTGGAACGTACCGCCCGCGATATTGGCAACAGAACCCGCAACGCGGATAGGATTGTTCGCGGCGGCAGTTGCAGTAAAGATACCACCAAGAATGTTTAACGTACCCGCGCCGTGCTTGAGCATATTAACGTTACCACCCTCGTCCTTTGTTCGCGTATTGTTCAGCGCAAACACACCGCCATGAACATTTACAAAGGGCCCGCCGTCCGTTCCGTCGCCCGTTTGAAGCAAAGAACCATACGTGGAGTAAAACAAACCGTCAACAACGGTAAGTTGTCCTGCCGCAGTAACGTAGATAAGGCCATTAGAATTGGAATTCTCTCTGAACGTACCACCAGAAATGATCGCAACGCCGGAAACGCGAATGGGGTTATTGCCCGCAGCGCTCACGGAAATCTTACCATCCGTCATCGTGAACTTGCCGTCCGAACAGATCACGTTATTAGACTTCGCATTGCTCGCATTGATCGTACCGCCGTTTATCTCGAGCTCGGTGGATGCACCGTTCATATAGAAAGCGCGAGCACCCTCGCCCGACGTGAAATTGAACTCACCACCGTTGATCACGACCTTGGAGCCGCCCTTCGCAGTTACAAATCCAGCGCCGTTAGACGTACAGGTAGTTACCGTCAAAGAGGAGGGCTTGGGGGTTTTGCCATCATCTGCGGCAACAACAAACACAGGGTTTGTACCAAGAGCCTCAAACGTAGCACCGTCCACGTTAAACGTAGCACCGTTATAGCCATAGATCAAACCCTTGTCGGCATTGGTACCCTTGCCATAAATATGAGCACCCTCGCCGATATTCAGAGTCACACCGTTGAAATAGCCAAGATTCTTTCCGCCCACGTCAATCTTGATGTTCTTCAGCGTAGGAATAACATTAGAACCAGCGCCAAGGTCGAACAACCAAGAGCAACCAACCGTTAGCACAACATCAGGATTGATTGCCTCAAGCGTATAGTTTACGGCAACTGCACCAGCGAGGTTCTTCACAGACTTGATAGACTCAGTCTGCTTGTAATCTTTCAGCAAATAGACCGTTGTATCGGCCTCTTCGACTGCATAGATTGCCTCCTTGAGCGTCTTGAAGTAACTTGCGTCGCTCATGTCATCGCCGACACGTGCCACATAGCCAGCGTCGATCTTTTGCTGATCGATTTGGCTAATGGGGGTCTCGGCTCCTACGGTCAGCATCATCGCAAGCATAAGCACTGCGATCATGACCACCGTGATAAGAAGCACCTTTGTCTTTTTCATGTTCTTTTCTCCTTTGCACGGAAAAATGATAGTATTCCCCCTTGGGGAATGATACCTGTAAATATTCTAATACAACACCCTTTTTTTGTCAAGCGCGTTTTTGTGCGCGCACACGTGTATAGCGCACACACGAAGACATATTTTTGTGCCTTTTGCCACACGCGCACACCCGTGCGCACCCGAAAGCCTTACAGTTTCGTGCGTGTTTGTGACAAAGTGCCGAATTGTTAATAATTTGTAAACGAATCACGTTTCAGCAACAAAAAAGGCGCGCCGCCCGGCGCGCCCTTATTTCAAATTTGGTTAAAACTGTCAGCAAAGCGTGTGGCAAGTGCATCACACCGTTCGTTGAACGGATGACCCGCATGCCCCTTTACCCAGCAAAAAGTGACCTTGTGCTTTTCCAAAAGCGGCAAAAGCTGTTCCCACAAATCGACGTTAAGCGCGGCGGATTTGTCTGCTTTTCTCCACCCGTTTGCACGCCAATTATACACCCAACGCTGTTCAATCGCCTCGATTACATAGCGAGAATCGCTTGTGAGCGTGACCTCGCAAGGCTCGCGCAATGCCGTGAGTGCATGAATCACGCCCTGCAGCTCCATGCGGTTATTGGTGGTGTGAGCTTCTCCGCCTGAGAGTTCCCTCTCGTGCGTGCCGTACACCAAAACAGCCCCCCAGCCACCGGGACCGGGATTGCCACGGCAAGCACCGTCGGTATAGATGTCCACGTGCTTCATTTGCCGTCCTCCCCGTCCACAAAACGACGGATACAGCCAAGCGTTTCCTCGCTGACATCGTGCTCCCAAAGGCACGCATCTTCACGCGCTACCTCTCGTGACACGCCGAGTTTGACCAGCATTTCCGTGATCAGGCAATGCCGATCATAAATTCTGCGCGCAACCTCCTCGCCGCGTGCGGTGAGGGCAAGGCCGCCGTTGTCCGCTACGATCACAAAGCCACCTTCGCGCAACTCGCGCAACATAACGCTGACAGTGGGGCGCGAAAAGCCCAACGCCGCACAAAGATCAACGGCGCGAACCTTCTCTTTTTGCTCGCAGAGCAACAGTAGCTGCTCCAAATAGTTTTCACCCGATTCGTGAATCGCCACGGTTGCTCCTTTCCGGCAGTACTGCCACTTTATTCTTCGCTTTCTTCCTCGCGCGGCGTAACAAGGACCGTGAGACGCGTGACGCGCTCCTCGTCCATTTCGGTCACCACAACGAACAAGTTTTCGTAAGAGAAACTATCTCCCACGTGGGGGTTCGCCTCTAACGTTTCGATTGCCCAACCACCCATGGTGGTATACTCACATTCAAAGCTATCGGGGGCTTCAAATCCAATCTCGTCAAAGCAGTCCTCGATGTTCATATCACCGACAACCTCGAAGGTATTCTCACCCGTTTGGCGACATTCTGTGATCACGATATCGGTATCATCCCATATCTCGCCAACAAGTTCCTCCAAAATATCCTCCATGGTCACGATGCCAAGCGTACCGCCAAACTCGTCGATTACGATGGCAAGGTGAATCTTCTGCTCACGCATGCGGGCAAGCGCCGCGGGCAATTTCATGGTTTTGTGCAATTTGCAGGGCTTGAGCAGAAGCGAACGCACGTCAGGCTCTGCCACGTCAAGCTGCTTTTTGTAGTAACGGGTAAGGGACAGCACACCGATAATATTATCAATGCTATCCTCATAAACAGGGATACGAGAGTACTGCGCGGTGTCAGACACCAGTTCGCGGAACTCCTCCTCGTCTGCGTCAATGTCGAGTGCCACCACGTCGATACGGGGCGTCATGATCGACTCGATCTTGGTGTCGCGGAAATCCAGCGTGGACTGCAAAAGTTCACCCTGGTCCTCATCGATCACGCCTTCCTCCTCGACCGTTTCAATGATCGAGGAAAGCTCCTCCTCGGTAACGGTCAAATCGTCGTCGCCTTGATCCTTGCCCCAAACAAAGCTAAGCACTTTGACAACCAACAACGCAATGGCAATAAGGGGCATGAGCACGATGGTGATCACACGAATGGGGAACGCAACCACGCGCACGAGTTTGTCAGCGTGTTGCTTGCTCAGAATTTTAGGCACGATCTCGCCAAAGATCAAAAGCAGCACGGTAACAACAGCGGTTGCAATCGTGGAGGCGAGTCCCTCGTTACCCGCGAACCAGTTCATCATGAGCAAGGTCATGCAAGTGGAAATCGCAATATTGGCAATGTTATTGCCTACAAGAATGGCAGCAAGCGACGTGGTAAAGTTTTCGGAAATACGGAGTGCCAGCTTTGCGGTGCCGCCCTTTTCCTCCGCGGCGCGGCGCAAACGGAGCTTGTTGGATGCATTGAACGCAATCTCGGATCCCGAGAAAAATGCAGAACAACACATCATGACAAACATGATAATCAAATATACGTAAGAAGGCATTATGCATCCACCTCCTCGCCGATTTTTTCAGCAGAAAGTGCCGCTAATTGCTCCTTGTCAAGGACGTGAATCTCTACATGCGTAACAGTTGCGCCCTCGAATTCACGCGCCGTGATCTCTTTGTCACCGTACAGGAAGCTTTCGTCCTCTGTCGGTAAGTGACCAAGATTTTCAAGAATAACAGACAGCCAAGGACGAGAAGCAACACCCCTCGGCGCTTTTTCGTCAAGACCCATGCGCTCATACGTGTTGCCCACAAGCATGTTGGTGCTGACCAGATATTTGTTGCCGCCAAGAGACTGGAAATTGTTGTCCACAATGTCCTCCTCATCGAAGATTTCGCCCACCAACTCCTCCAAGAAGTCCTCGATGGTGGCGACACCCACGGCATGGCCGTCATCGTCTGTGACGATGGCAATATGATTTTTGTTCTCACGCATTGCGTCGAGAACCTCGTCGATTTTCGCATCCTCACGCACGAAGTAAGGTGCGGTAAGCATGGAACGCAGTTTGACACCGGGACGTTTGCGATGCTCGATCAGAAAACGACGGATACGAAGCGTACCCACAATGTGATCGGGCGACCCGGAGTATACGGGAATACGGGAATGGCCCATTTCGCGAATGGCATCAAGCACCTGCTCGGTGGTCGAACGAATGTCAAGGGACTCCACGTCCTTTAGCATCGTCATGACGTCACACACGCGTGTTTCATCGAATTCCAGTGCGGACTTGAGCATGTCGTTTTGCTCCTCGTCCACGACACCCTCCTCCTCGGCAGTATCAAGAATATCAATGAGTTCGTCTTCGGTAAAGCTAGGCGCCTCTTCGCTCTCAAACAGCTTTGAAAAAGCTTTGGAGATAAAGCCAAATATCGCAGTGACCGGCGTAAGAATACGCATTAAAAAGCGCATTACACCGCCCGAAGCCAATGCAAGCGTTTGTGCTCTGTCGGTGGCGAAACTTTTCGGAATGATTTCACCAAAGAAAAAGACCACAATCGTCGTTGCTAGTGTTGTCACGAGCGTAAAGGTAAGCGAGGAGGTATCAATTCCCGCGCTATTTGCGAACAGACGCGCAGCAATCAGCGTGGCAATCGAAGCCGATGCGGTTTTAACCACGTTATTACCGACAAGCATGGCGGTAAGTGCCTCGTCAAAGTGGTTTACGATGTAACACACGCGTTTAGCGCGTTTATCGCCCTCCTCCGCCTTCGCCTTCATACGAATGCGATTGACAAGTGCAAACGAGGTCTCCGTTCCGGAGAAAAAGCCACCAAGTAACACACAGATCCAAAACCCTATCCATAAAGGTATACTGTCACTGCCCATGAAAGAAAATCAACTCCTTTTCGTTGACAAAAATTCGCCCTTTTTTGAGCGTTAATATTCATTATAACAATTATTTTTTTCTTTGTCAAGTGTCACACCGACAAGCCAAAAAGGCACAGCCACATGGCTGTGCCTTTTTGACGAAAACAACGTTTATTTTCCCAAACGCGAGAAGAAATAAGATTCAGTTCCAGGCGCACCGTAGCAGAAGGGCGACGGCGTATTGATCATACGCCGAGGTCAGCTGCGAGGAGCAACGACGGAATGCGCTTATTATTCCGCGTCCAACCATATAGGATTGCTAACAGCGACGCGATATCCGTGCGTGAGATCGAAGATCTCTGCGCGGTAGTAGCGACGATGCTGTACCTCAATCGCAAGTGCCTGCGGCTCTTCGCCGTTAAATATCGAAGCGTAGGCAAGGCCCTTGTCGGTGTAAACGCGCAGCTCGTACACGGTGTTTGCCACGTGCGTTGGCTTGAACACGTCATCTACGCGAAGCGTGAGCTTCATGCCGTCACGATACGCAAAACGCGAGCCCATGGGCTTACCATCAATGCACAACTTCATGCCGAACATGCCCACCGTGAAGTCGCCCGACTTCATGCAATCAAAGGCAGCCGTGCCCGTTCGCTCCGCACAGTAAAGCGTGGAAACAAGAGTGTTGCGCGGCTCCTTGTGCGTATCCGTGCCGCCCGATGTATAGACGTGCGCGCCTGCGTCGAGAATACGTACCCACATGTCGTAATTGCGGAACGAGTCGTGTGCCGCATAAGTGTTGTAAAGCGTTTCAAAGAACGTGTACTCGCCAAAAACGTAATCCATCGGATCGGTTGAAGACATGACCGAAGTGGGGTGCGGATGCACCATCATACCGCCAAGCGAATGAACGCACGCAGTAAGCTCGTCAAAGCGCTCCTTGGTAAACCCGGGATAGCCAAACTTGCCCGTCAGGCGATCCCCCTTGAATTTAAACTCCGGGAATTGCGCCAGCACGATGGCGAGATCGTGCTTGTCGCGGAAGAGCATGTTGTAGTGGAACGTGTTGGTGCCGTGACCTTGGCGCGGTGCCTTTAAATCGGAAATCGAGCCACCAGGCTCCGTGCCGTACACAAAACGGTTGGTATCCCATTCGGGCAAGAAAAATCCGCGCATCTGTCGGTGATCCACGATAAACGCAAAATCAAGGCCAAGCTCGTCCAAACGTGCCACCCACTTATCCATAGGATAAGTGCCATCGCTCGTACCACCACACTTAGTATGTGCGTGCTGATCGGCGTAGTATGCCTTTTTACCCTCGTAACGTACGTCAAGCGCGGTAAAATCCGCATAATCGGTGCCGATCACGCGGTGCGCATCCTCGGTCTTTGTTGTCCAATTCATGCGACGGTTGGCGACCTTGGCAGGGGCGCGGCGAGGCACGCGAGGCGCACTTTCAACCTCGGCAGCAAAGCCATCAAACGCATTATTTTCGAGCGTAATGGCAGAACAATCCCCCTTCACCACAATGGCGGCGCCCGCGTTTCCGCGCGTGTCGCGGAAGGCGCAATCTCGCACCGTTACGGTACATTTGTTGTTTGTGATGTGGGGCTGGAGCACACCTTCGTCCGCGCGAGAAGCGTTCACAAAGGTACAACCCTCAAAGGTCAGGTCATAGCCACGCCCCTTGGCATCACCGGCACCCGTGGCAATGCCATTTTCACCATCCATGTTGGCAAAATAGCAATCCTTTACAAGATATTCTGCCACTGCAACGTTACTGTTCCAGTTCTTATAGCGGCGCGTCATATCGGTAAAGCCAAACAGCTGACCCGTAGTGTCGTAGCAAATGCCGGACAGCGTCGCCTTGGGTGCAGAGAGCAAGAGGAAGTTGCCGGCGTAAGCGAGATCATCAAAGTCCTTGACGCGAATGTTTTCGAGCAACACCTCACCATTTGAGCCAACGTCAGCCAGATCGTAAAGCAGATGGCCGCACGGACTCTTGTTAACGAGATTGCGTAACGTGATATTACAGGAAGCAGGTGCCAACACCCACGCGCCGAAACGCGCGTCCTCGAGCGTAAAGCCGTCCACAACCACGATTTCACACGCCGCTTTTTCAGCCACCAAAACACCACCGTAGTAAGAGCCCCAAAGCACGCTTTCCTTTTCCTCGGCACGTGCCTCGTTGAAGGCGGGCGACACAAAACGATCCTCTCCCCATACGTTGGGATTCACGCCGGCGTTCGCACCAAGCAGATAACGAGAGCCACCAAAACGATAGCGGTCGATCTTGTGTCTGCCTGCGGAAAGCAGGATGACGGGGGCGCAAAACTCAGTATAATTCACACCGTCAAGCACCATGTCGGGAATTTCTTTTGCCGCCTTGTCGGCATCGTGAACGGTAGCGAACAAGTTCACGCCCTCGGTCACGGCATAGGTTACACCCTTGTAGGTAAATGTGTCTTTCGGCGCATTCTCAAAATCGGATGCCACGGCATAATAACCGCGCGGCAACTGCTGCATACGATTCCCTCCTTGTTGCGAGCAAATTACAAGTAACACTTGTAAGGTCATTCTAACATGGCGAAAGGCATCTGTCAACAACTTTTCGCGCATTTCTCAGCCTTTTTGTAATTATATCTCAAAACGGTGCAAATAAAGGGCGTCGTTGGCGTGTTAACCTTAACGGAGAACACGCTA
>JAZNAM010000052.1:0-4731 GCA_045586515.1 Eubacteriales bacterium | reverse complement strand
GGTTGCAAAGGATACGGCGGAAATACTCATGACGAGGGTATGAGACAAAGCTGCGCGAGTCGGTGAGCATGCCGAGGAACGAACCAAGCGCGGAAAGCCCCGCAAAAGAGGTCATCTGCGCACGCATGCCATCCAAGCGATCATTGAACCACCAGGCACTGCCCTGCACCACGCGCGGCACGCCATCGTTGCTTGCACTGAATGCACCGCAAAGGGTGGCAACGGCATCGTTATCCTGCGCGTTGATCGAATACAGCACCGTACGCGGCAACGCATCGGCATAGGAGAGGTAGTCCAGGAGCGACGCGAGGGCAGAAATACAATTTGCCCCATGAATGGTATCGAATCCGCTATCCGCACCAAGCGCGCGGTAGAGCTTGGTGTTGGGGTTGCGCAACACGCCGAAATGCAGTTGCATCACCATGCCACGGCGCACATACTCGCGGCCGAGGAAGCGCATCATCTGCGTATAGAACAGGGCGAGGTCGTCCTCGCTCACGTCCTTGCCGTCGGATTTGAGCGCGCGAGCGAAAATTTCATTCGCGTGGTACTCATCGGGGCGTGCGAAGCGCACCATGTCATCCATGCCGTGATCGGCGGCGCGGCAGCCCACTGCCGCAAAGCGGTCAAGCGACGTGGAAAGCGCGCGGCAAAGCGACGCGAGGTCGGTAATCTCCACGCCGTTCGCGGCGCCAAGTGCTTTCACGTAGTCGCGGCAACCCGCGCGATTGACGTGCAACGCCTTGTCGGGACGGAACGTGGGCGCGACCGTGACGGGGAATCCCTCGTCACGCAGGGCAACGTGCCATGCAAGGTCGTCCGCGGGATCGTCCGTGGTGCCGATCATCTCCACGTTTGAAGCAAGGATAAGCGCGCGTGCGCGCATCGAGGGCTCCGCAAGGCGTGCGGCGGTGTGCGCCCAGATCGCGTCACAGTTCTCCTCGCACAAAACAAGGTCACAGTCAAAGTAACGGCGAAGCTCCAGATGACTCCAATGGTAGAGCGGATTGCCAATGAGTCGCGGCATGCAAGCGCAGTAAGCGCGGAATTTTTCGTAGTCGGACGCATCGCCCGTGATGAAGCGCTCCTCCACGCCGCACGCACGCATGGCGCGCCACTTGTAGTGATCGCCACCGAGCCAGATCTCGGTAATATTCTCGTAGCACTTGTTCTGGGCAATTTCGCATGCCGAGAGGTGACAGTGGTAGTCAACGATCGGCAAGGATGCCGCCGTGTCGTGATAGAGCTGCTTTGCCGTTTCGGTGGAAAGCAGAAAGTCCCGATCCATAAACGCTTTCATGGGAATTCTCCTTTACGTACTGCACCCATTGTACCACGGAACGCCCTTTTTGACAAGGGGGAGCCGCACGGCTCACAAAAAAGAAAGCAATTTTTGCAAAGCTCTTTACAATCCCCGACTCAATATGTTATACTTACTTTGTATTGAGTTTCAATGAAAGGAGTACACGCATGCTTGCCGATCTGCACACACATAGTATGTTTTCGTTTGACGGCGCCCCCACAGCAACATTGGACAACATGGCAAGCCGCGCGATGGCGGCAGGTCTTACACATCTTGCCGTAACCGATCATTGTGACATCAACAACGAAATTGAAGGAGTACACCCCATCCCCGACAGAGAGGCACTTTACGCCGCCATCACCGCGGCAAAGGAAAAGTACCGTGGCAAGCTTCACATTCTGTTTGGCATTGAGATGGGCGAAGCAACGCAGTATCCCACCGAAGCGCTTGCACTCCTCGAACGCTACCCCTACGACATCGTGCTCGGTTCCCTCCACAACATCAAGGGCGAGGGCGACTTTTACTGGTTTGATTTCTCAAAATACACCAGGGACGAGGCACACGCTTTTTTTGACCGCGTGATTGAGGAAACCATGGAACTGTGCGATTTCCCGCACATCCGCGTCATCACGCACCTAACGTATATGGAGCGTTATATGTACCGTCAGGGGCTCTCCCTCGACTATGCGCACCATCGCGAGGAGCTTTGCCGCTTGTTTGATCGTATGATTGAAAAAAAACTGGTGTTGGAGCTCAACACCTCGGATCTTGCCACGGGCTACGCACTCCCCCCCGCGCCCTTGCTTGCCCTTTACCGCGAACGTGGTGGCACGCGCGTGTGCATCGGCTCAGACGCGCACGAGCCCTCTGCCATTGCACGCAATTTCAAAGCAGCGAAAGAACTGCTTTTGTCGGTCGGTTTTGATACGCTGACCATTCCAACCAAAGACGATGACATCACCTATCCCATCGAAAAGGAGGCATGACGGTGACAACAAAACCTTTGAACGGCTTTAGTTTGCTCTATCCCGATGCGTCATCGAAGATCGCGCATGACACACGGCACTGCCGCCCGATTGTAGACGAGTTCACCCTCTCGGAGCTTGGCATTACGGAGATCCTGCCCGTCAAAAACCGTCCCCTTTCGGACTTTATGACCAAAGATATCGCGGTAATCCGTTACCGTGAGGCCATCTTTGCGGACATGCTGGCAAACGAAGAGATTGGCAAAATGATCGGCAAGCTCGTACCTGTACTTTGTGACATTTTAGAGCTTCGCCGCCTCACAAGCGAGAGTGACAGTTCTTCGGACTACTTGGAAAGCATGACGGAGATCGAGCTGTACATCTCCAGCATCAACGTGCTCTACGACGGGCTTTGCAAGCGCGACATGCACTTTGAAAGCGAAGCAATGGCGCGCCTACAAGCATATGTGCGCGAACTGGTAGAAAGCGACTACTACGCGGAACTCAACTCGCGCCTTGAAGAGCTTACTGCGCGCGTGCGTGAGATTCGAAGCGTGACCATCGGCGTCAACCTTGATGCACAGCTACGTCCGCGCGAGGCGGGCGTACTCTCGATCAACCCCGGCACCTTCCGCCCGGGTGACACGCTTCACAAGATCATGCGCCTCAATTTCAAGGAGGACGAGTACACCTGCATTGCGGACCTTGTGCCTTTCGGCAAAAAGCAGAGCGAAAACCAAAAAACTGCGCTGTCGCTTGCCTTTAACTCCGCCATCAACGACGTATACCGCCGTTCTCTGCGTTCCTGGCGTCAGGTTGTGCAAGCTTACGTGTTGGAGAATACCGATTTCCTTTTGGAGCTTTTGCCCGAATTCGAATTCTTGCAAAAAGGCACCAATCTTATGCGTGCACTTCGCGTAAAAGGAAACGCCACTTGCGTGCCCGAACTTCGCGACGCGAGCGAGCGCGCCTTTGCCGCAACGGGTCTTTATAATCCCACTGTGGCACTGAAAATTGATGAGAGTGTAGTTGCCAACGATCTGTGCTTTGACGAGAACGCCGCCATTTATGTACTCACCGGCCCGAACCGTGGTGGTAAATCGGTGATCACTTGTGCTGTGGGCGCGGCATTTTGTCTTGCACAACTTGGTCTTTTCCTGCCTGCCGAGCATGCCGTGATCAGCCCCGCAGATGCGATCTTCACGCACTTCCCCACCGGTGCTGACGACACCATCGATAAGGGCCGTCTTGGCGAGGAATGTGCACGTCTTGGGGAGATCCTTTCTGCGATCAGCGGAGAAAGTTTGGTTTTGCTTGACGAATCCCTCTCCTCCACGGGGTCCTTTGAAGCGTCTTATATCGCTGCCGAGGTGCTCGCGGGTCTTTCGCGTGTGGGTTGCCGTTGTATCTTCTCCACGCATCTACATGAGCTTGCCGCCGAGATCGACAACATCAACGCGCGCACTGCCCCCGAGGGAGGCGCTCCCATTGACACGCTGGTGGCAGGGATCGAGGGCGAGGGACGTCGCTCCTTCCGCATCCTGCGTGCAAAGCCCGATGGCAAGAGCTATGCGCGTGACATTGCCGCCAAATACGGTCTCACTTACGACAACATTATTGAACTGATTCAAAATAAATAATTTTACCGCCAAAAAAGAAAGGAAAAACATCATGATGGACTACAGTTCCGTACTTTCCAAGACCGTCGTTTCCCTCAAGAAATCCGGCATCCGTAAGTTCTTCGACCTGCTCAACGACCCCTCCATGAAGGACGTGGTGGGTCTGACTGTCGGTCAGCCTGACTTTGTGACGCCTCAGCACATCCGCGAGGCAGGTATTCAGAGCCTGAACGAAGGCAAGACCAACTACACCGGCAACGCAGGCACTCCTGAACTTCGCGAGGAGATCAGCAAATATTTAAAGCGTCGTTTCGACCTGGACTACGCCCCCTCTCAGACGATCGTGACCGTGGGCGGCAGTGAGGCGATTGACCTTGCCATCCGCGCCATTGTTGAGCCCGGCGACGAGGTTATTATTCCCACCCCCTGCTTTGTTTGCTACGAGCCCATCGTGAAGATGGCAGGCGGCACGCCCGTGATCGTAGAAACCAAATTTGAGGACAGCTTTAAACTCCGTCCCGAGGCACTCCGCGCCGCGATCACCCCTCGCACCAAGATGTTGGTACTTGCATACCCCAACAACCCCACGGGTGCCATCCTCACCAAGGAAGAGCTTGAGGGTATCGCCGCCGTACTGCGCGACACCAACGTGGTGATCCTTTCCGACGAAATTTACGCCGAGCTGACCTATGGTCGCAAACACTGCTCTATCGCCACCCTTGACGGCATGGCAGAGCGCACCATCATCGCCAGCGGTTTCTCCAAGGCATACGCCATGACCGGTTGGCGCATGGGCTTCCTTGCAGCACCCGCCCCCATTACCGAGCAGATGCTCAAAATCAAG
>JAZNAM010000051.1:0-10895 GCA_045586515.1 Eubacteriales bacterium | reverse complement strand
AGGCGATGGGGGCTTTGTCCGTCCGAAACGGTACTACTGTCAGTTGCAGCAGCAGAACAGCACAAGGAGCGCGATGATGATGATCCAGCAGCAGCTATTGTTATCACTACCGAAAAGACCGCCGATACAGTTGTTGTTCATACAAGAGTCCTCCTTCAAAACAAGTGGGAACGCCAACTAAGCGCGTTTGGGCTTCCCCTCGCTATCATACTATGGCGAAACGTGTAAAAGGTTCGCGAAAAAGCGAAAAACTCTTGACGCACAGCGCACACGTGCGCTATAATGCGAGTAGAACGCGAAAGGAGTGTGCCATGACCACCGTTTATCTCGTCCGCCACGGACAGACCGACAATAACCGACAACAGCGTTGCAACGGTTGCCGCACCGATCAACCCTTGAACGCACACGGCAGGGCGCAGGCAACCGCGCTCACCACGTATTTTGACGATCACCCCGTTGACAGCGTGCATTCCAGTCATCTCTCGCGCGCGAAACAAACGGCAATGCTTGCCTTCCGCCTTGACGAAGACGAGCTGTGCGTCGAGCCCGATCTGCACGAGGTGGATCTCGGCGACTGGGACGGCAGACCTTTCCCCGAGGTGCGTGATCTATACCCTTTGGAGTGGTACAACAACCACTACCGCCCCTCACTCACCGTCTACCCCGACGGCGAGAGCACCGTGTTGTCGCTGGAACGTATCTACGAGGCCTTTCTTCGCATCACGCGCGAGCACCGCGGCAAACGCATCGCCATCGTGGCACACGAAATGATCCTTGTTCATCTGATGCTGCGCATCTTCGGCTGGCCCCTCACTTGCAGAGACGAAATGGCGGGCATCTGTAACGCGGGCTTCCATTGCCTTGAAATCGACGATAACGGTCACGTGCGGATTGCACGTTTAAATTACGACAAGCACCTCGTTGGTGATATTTGGAATAAAGCGGATTATTCCACCGACATGGCACGCGTCGCCGCTGAATGTGCCAAGGGCGCCGACCTGCCGCTGTAATGCCAAAATTCCCCCCGCCCCCTTGACACGGGGCGGGGCTTTTATTATAATGTAAACAGGTTGATCCGTAGGGGTCAGCCCAAGCGAAAATTGAACACGGTTCGGCGCGACCAGATCGCGCAATCGCTCATCTTAGATGAGCGGGGGTGAGGAAAGCGCGGTGAAATGCCGCCACAACAGCCATTACCGTTAGGCAACGCCTAAACAGTCGGAATGCTCACCGTCCCGTGCCGTAAAAAACTCTCGGGCAAATGGGGAGCGCTTTTTGCAATACGGCGGAGTTCCGACGCCGTTTTTTGTGATGCTCTCCCCTGTGGAGGGCTTTTTTACATTGATTTTCGTAAAATGCTTTACGAAAAGAGGAAAAGACAATGAAAACAATGACACGCATCTCGCTCGTCCTTCTTGCTCTGCTCACCGTGATCTCCTTTGTCGCCTGTGCCGATGTGGAAAAAACGGGCGTATGGGAGAACGCTACCTATACCGCCGACAAGACCTTTGGCAAGGGCGAAAAAACCATTGAAGTGGAAGTAATCGCAGAAGAGCAATCGCTCACCTTCACCATCAACACCGACAAGGAAACCCTTGCCGACGCCCTCACCGAGCATGAGCTCGTCGAAGGAGAAGTAAGCACCTACGGTCTGTACATCAAAAAGGTGAACGGCATACTTGCCGATTACGATGTCGATCAAAGCTACTGGTCCCTCTCCAAAAACGGTGAAATGTCTATGGTAGGTGCCAGCGGTACCGTAATCGCCGACGGCGACCACTACGAGCTGACTCGTGCAAAATAATCAAGAAACGCGGACGACGGAACCGTCCGCTCCTCAAAGAAAAAGCGCGAAACGATGGTTGACGGTGCGCGAAATGGTCGTGTTCGCCATGCTCGGCGCACTCATGTTCTGCTCCAAACTACTTTTGGAATGGGCACCGAACATTCACTTGCTCGCACTCTTTATCATCGCTTTCACGCGCGTCTATCGCGCCAAAGCCCTCATTCCTCTTTACCTGTTCGTACTGCTCACGGGTGTATACGGTGGCTTCAACGTCTGGTGGGTGCCCTACCTATATATCTGGTCGCCTCTTGTATTTATCACCCTCCTCTTGCCGCGACGTATGCCGCGCGGCGTTGCATTCGTGGTCTATATCCTGCTCGGCGCATTACACGGCATCGCATACGGCACGCTTTACGCCCCTGCGCAAGCGCTGTTTTTCCATATGGATTTCCGTATGACGCTCGCTTGGATCGCATCGGGGCTCCCCTTCGATGCACTGCACGCCGCAGGAAACGCGGCAGCGTGCACGCTTACACTCCCACTGATCCGTCTGCTCGCACGGCTCGAGCACAAACCCCAAGGTTCGCTGTAAAAAGCGAACCTTTCTTTTTTCTCAGTCAGCCCTTGACAAGCGGATATAATTATAGTATAATTATATTTGCAAGCGTACTGCTGACGGTTCAGGTGAAACAACACCATGTAGTGCGCCACGCGCTTTGCGCGAAATAGCCGACCGTCTGGGCAGTCCTTTGGACTGTCTTTTCTTTTGCTTTGTTTAAAATTTGTCAATTCCAAGGAGGACAATGAAAATGTTTGAATTCGAACAATGGGAGGGCTTTAAAGGCACGTCTTGGAAGAAAGCCATCGACGTCCGTATGTTCATCCAGAGAAACTACACCCCCTATGAGGGTGACAGCAGCTTTCTTGCAGGTCCCACCGAGCGCACCACCGCGCTCATGGAAAAACTCGAAAAGCTTTTCGCTGCGGAGCGTGAAAAGGGCGGTCTGCTCGACATCGACACCGAAACCGTTTCCTCTCTGCTTGCCTACGCACCCGGCTATCTCGACAAGGATAACGAGCAGATCGTCGGCCTGCAAACCGATAGCCCCTTAAAACGCGGCATCCAGCCCTTCGGCGGCATCCGCATGGCACGCTCTGCCTGCGCCGCATACGGCTACAAAATGTCCGACAAGATCGAGGAAGCATTCCAGTACCGCACCACGCACAACGACGGCGTGTTCCGCGTTTACACGGATGAGATGAGAAAAGCGCGCCACATCGGCATCATGACAGGTCTGCCCGATGCCTACGGCAGAGGCCGTATCATCGGCGACTACCGCCGCGTCGCCCTTTACGGCATTGACCTCCTTGTTGAGCAGAAGCAGGCAGACAAGGCACGCCTTGGCGAAAAGCAAATGAACGCAGACAACATCCAGCTTCTCGAAGAGGTCTACCGCCAGATCGATTTCCTCAAAAAGCTCAAGGAAATGGGCGCGATGTACGGCTTCGACATCGGCCGTCCCGCCGCCAACGCAAAGGAGGCCATTCAGTGGACCTACTTTGCTTACCTCGCCGCTATCAAGGAGCAAAACGGCGCCGCTATGTCCATGGGCCGCGTCAGCACCTTCTTTGACGTTTACATTCAGCGCGATATAGAGCGCGGTCTGCTTGACGAGCAGGGCGCACAGGAGCTCATCGACCACTTCGTGATGAAGCTGCGCATGGCACGCATCCTCCGCACCCCCGAATACAACGAGCTCTTCGGTGGCGACCCCATGTGGATTACCGAGAGCATCGGCGGCATGGGTATGAACGGTCAGACGCTGGTCACCAAGTCCTCGTTCCGTGTGCTCAACACGCTCTACAACCTCGGCTCCGCGCCCGAACCCAACCTCACGGTGCTGTGGTCCGAGTACCTGCCCGAGGGCTTTAAAAAGTTCTGCGCAAAGGTGTCCATCGACACCGACTCTATTCAGTATGAGAGCGATGACCTGATGCGTCCCACCTATGGCGACGACTACGGCATTGCCTGCTGCGTATCCGCCATGAAGATCGGCAAGCAGATGCAGTTCTTCGGCGCGCGCTGCAACCTCCCCAAGCTCTTGCTCCTCGCCCTCAACGGCGGCTACGACAACACCTCGGGCATCTCCATCGGTCCGAAGATCGAGCCCTACGTTGGCGAAGTGCTTGACTACGAGGCAGTCAAGGCCCGCTTCAAGGTATACCTGGAGTGGCTCTGCCGCCTGTACGTGAACACGATGAACGTCATTCACTACATGCACGACAGATACGCATATGAGAAGATCCAAATGGCACTGCACGACACCGAGGTCGAACGCCTCATGGCATTCGGCGTTGCGGGTCTGTCCGTTATCACCGACTCTCTCTCTGCCATCCGCTACGCGAAGGTGAAGCCCATCCGTGATGAGAACGGCTACATCGTCGACTTCGAAACGACGGGCGATTTCCCCAAGTTCGGCAACGACATCGACGACGTAGACAACATTGCACGCGAGGTCCTCTCCGACGTGATTACCGAGCTGCGTAAGACGCCCACCTACCGCGGCGCTACGCATACCCTCTCGGCACTGACCATCACCTCCAACGTGGTGTACGGCAAGAAGACGGGCGCTACCCCCGACGGCAGAGCCAAGGGCGAGCCCTTTGCTCCCGGTGCTAACCCCATGCACAACCGCGAGCAAAACGGCGCACTCGCATCCCTCAACTCGCTCGCCAAGCTTCCCTACGATTGCTGCCGCGACGGTATCTCCAACACCTTCTCCATCGTTCCCGACGCACTCGGCCACGACAGCGAGGAGAGAGTTTCCAATCTCGTTTCGATTCTGGACGGTTACTTCCACCAGAACGCACACCACATCAACGTCAACGTGCTGAACAAGGAAACGCTGATGAAGGCATACGAAAACCCCGAGCTTTACCCCAACCTCACCATCCGCGTGTCCGGCTACGCCGTACACTTCAACAAGCTCTCTCGCGAGCAGCAGCGTGAGGTCATCAGCCGTACCTTCCACGAGGTTCTTTGATGCTGGGACGCATTCACTCGGTGCAAACTCTCGGCACGGTTGACGGGCCGGGCGTGCGCTTCGTCCTCTTTATGCAGGGTTGCCCTCTGCGTTGCCACTTTTGCCACAACCCCGACACGTGGGATGTGGCAGGTGGCAAAGAGGTCAGTGCGGAGGAAATCATTGCACAAGTCACCCGCTACCGCGCCTACTTTGGCAAGGATGGCGGGTTGACTGTATCCGGGGGCGAGCCGCTTTTGCAAAGCGCGTTCGTCTGCGAGCTCTTCACCCGTTGCCGCGCGCTCGGCATCCACACCGCCCTTGATACGTCGGGGTGCATCTGGAACGAGAGCGTGGAGCGTCTGCTTGATGTCACGGATCTGTGCCTGCTCGATCATAAAATGCCGACCGACGAACTGTATCGCACGCACATCGGTTGTAGCATCGACGCGCCCATGCACTTCCTTGCCGAGCTGAACGCGCGCAAAATCCCCACCTGGATACGCCGCGTTGTCGTTCCCACCGTCACCGACGAAACGGAACTGACAAAGCCGCTCTACGACCTTCCCGTGCAGTTCCCCTGTGTTCAAAAGATCGAACTGCTCCCCTTCCGCAAACTCTGCACCACCAAATATGAGCAAATGGGGATCCCCTTCCCCTTCGGTGATCTCCCCGCCGCCAACGCCGCCGCAGTGCAAGCACTGTCTGCGGCATGCCAAGAAAGGGATTGAATATGGAAACAATGAATAAACGCCGCATTGCCGTGATCGGTTGCGGCAGATGGGGTAGCTGCCTCGCCTGGTATCTGAATACCCTCGGCCACGACGTCACGCTCTACGGACGCGAGAGCTCCCGTAACATGCAACGCTTCCTTGCCGAGCGAAAAAACGACTGGCTGACACTCCCCGATTCCATCCACCTCGTCACGGACGTTCACGCCGTAGAAGCGGCAGATACCGTCGTCATTTCGGTGGACGCACAAGGGTTTCGCGCGCTCCTTACACAGCTGGCAGCCCTTCCCCTTACCGACAAAACCGTCGTACTCTGCATGAAAGGCATCGAGATCGAAACGGGCATGCGCCTCACCGAGATCGCTGACGAAATGCTTGACGCAAGCTGTCGCGTTGCCGTGTGGCTTGGCCCCGGTCACGTGCAAAGCTTTTTTGCGGGCATCCCCAACTGCATGGTCATTGATAGCGCCGATGAAGCCGTCAAGCGCGACCTGGTTAGGGATTTTTCGGGCGACATCATCCGCCTGTACTATGGGGAAGATCTCATCGGCAACGAGGTCGGCGGCGCCGCCAAAAACGTCATCGGCATCGCCGCAGGATTTCTCGACGGCGCAGGCCTCTCCTCGCTCAAAGGCGCGCTCATGGCGCGCGGCGCACGTGAGATCGCACGCCTGATCGTCGCAATGGGCGGCAAGGAACTTTCCGCCTACGGCCTTTGCCACCTCGGCGACTACGAAGCAACACTGTTTTCCCCCTACAGTCACAACCGCCGCTTCGGCGAAGCGTTTGTGCGCGGTGAGGAGTTCAGCGCGCTTGCCGAGGGCTACTACACGGTGCAAGCACTCGCCAAGCTCGAAGCGCGCTACGGCGTCGAATTGCCCATTTGTCACGCGGTCTACTCCGTTCTGCACGAGGGAGTGGACTACCGCGAAGCACTCTTTTCTCTGTTTGATCGCAAGCAAAAAAGCGAGTTCTACAAATAAACAAGAGGCACACTCAGTTGAGTGTGCCTCTTGTTTATTTGTGTTGTATTCTGCCTCTACGTCCTTTGATGGTAGAGAGGGCGATTCTTTCCTTGTTTTGTGTGTTTTTGTTCTGCGCTGATGGATCAGCCCCTGATTATACAGCAAAGTATGTGCCTACATGTTCGCCGTCCATGAGCTTGTAGAGCACCGTCGGATCCTTGCCATTCATAATGTACATGGGGATACCCGCCTCGACCACCATACGTGCGGCCTCCAGCTTGGTCGCCATACCGCCCGTACCGCGCTCGGTACCGGCACCGCCCGCCATCGCCATCACGCGCGCGTCCACCCCCTTCACGTGCTCAATAAGCTTCGCATCGGGGTTGCGGCGCGGGTCGCTGTCGTAAAGGCCTTCCACGTCCGAGAGGTTGATGAGCAGGTCTGCATGGCACACCAGGGCAACGTAAGCGGAAAGCGTATCGTTACCGCCAAAATTGATGCCCTCCGTCGAAACCGAATCGTTCTCGTTGACGATGGGGATGCACCCCATTTCCAAAAGCGTGCGGAACGTGTCCTCTGCGGCACTGCGGCGATCCTCGTTGTCCATCACATCCTTGGTGAGCAGGATCTGTGCCACCGTGTGGCCGTAATCCGAAAACAGGCGCGAGTACAGCTTCATTAGCTCGCTCTGCCCAACAGCAGCCATCGCCTGCTTTTCTGCGGTGCAGGTGGGTCTGCCTCTGCCGACTCGCGCCACACCCGCGCTCACCGCGCCCGAGGAAACGAGCACGACCTGTCTGCCCTCGTTTTTGAAGTCCGAGAGGGTCTTGACCAGCGCCTCGATGCGACGCAAATTGAGTTGCCCCGACTCGTGTGTAAGCGTCGAGGAACCGATCTTTATGACAATGCGCTTGCACGCAGAGAAAATCGACATAATTTTTTCGCCTTCCCTAAAAAAATATTAAAAATTTCTATCATATCTAATTGCAAATTTTAAAAAGATGTATTATAATAGATATAATAGCGACAAGTGTGGGCAAAAGCCACTCACATTGTTTAAATTTTAAGAACATTATACACCAAAGCAGTATGCTTTGCAAGAGGAGGAAAAAAATATTATGAGTCAAAAAATTTCCGTCACCATTGCCGACATCAACCTGTCTGTCGTTTGCGAAGAGGATCGCGAAACGGTAGTAGCAGCAGCGGCGGTTCTCGACCAGCAGATCCGTCACCTGATTCAGTCTACCGGCTATGGTTGTACCCGCATCGACGCGGCACTATTCGCCGCAATGGAGTACAGCATCAAGTGCAATAAACTCGGTGCCAAGATCAAAGAGCAGGATGCCTGCATAGCCGAACACGAGAGCATCGTGGCTGATCTTGAGAACACGATTGCCAATAACGAAGCGAACATTGAAGCGCTCGAGGGCGCGAAGGCAGCCCTGGAGGCAGCCGTTGCCGAGCGCGACGAGCTCATCGCAGAGATGAAAGCCGCCGCCGCTGAGATCGACGCACTGCTTGCCGCACGCGACGAAGTGATTGCCGAGCGCGAAGCAACCATTGCCGAGCGCGACGTACATATCAAGGAACTGGAAGACCGCATCTTCGAGCAGGACTACCACAACAAGGAGTTGGATACCCGCATTGAGGAGCTGGGCGTCGCCATTGGCGAGCGCGAGGCAATGATCACCGCCCGCGAGGATGTGATCCGCAATATGGAAGTGCGCATTGCCGAGCGTGACGGTATGCTCGCCGAGCGTGACGCCATCATTGCAGAGCGCGACTACCGCATCGCTGACCTTGAAAACGCCAAGGCAGAGCTTGAGGCAGGCATCGCCGCAGCAGCTGCCACCGAGGCAGAAATGAACGGGACCCTTACCGAGCGAGAGATCGCCATCGCAGACCGCGACGCCGCCATTGCCGAGCGCGAAGCAAAGATCGCCGCACTGGAGGCACGCCTTGCAGAAAGCGAGGAGAACGCACGCACCCTTGCCTCCACCCTTGCCGAGCGCGAGATCCGCGTGACAGAGGCACAGGTTTACCTCACCGAATATGAAAACACCAACCGCGCCCTTGAGGAAGCCCTTGAGGAACGCGATGTAAAGATTGCCACACTTGAAAACGTCGTTGCCGAGCGCGACGGTGGCCTTGCCGCAACACAGGGCGCCCTTGTCGAGCGCGACGGCAGAATTGCAGAGCTTGAGTACAACGTTGCCAAGCGCGACGACGCCATCAACGCACTCGAGGCAGGCATGAACGAGCGTGACGCACGCATCACCATGCTCCAGTCCCTCGTGGCAGAGCGTGAGGCAACCATTGCCGCAAACGAGAACGGCGCACTGGAACTGCAAGGTACCCTTGCCGCCCGCGCAGATGCCATCAGCACACTGGAAAACACCGTTGCCGAGCGCGATGCGAAGATCACCGCACTTGAAGGCGTTGTTGCCGACCTTTCCACGCAGATCGCCGCACGCGAAAGCGGTGCACTGGAACTGCAAGGCACTCTTGCTGCTCGCGGTGATGCCATCAACGCACTGGAAAACACCGTTGCCGAGCGCGACGCAAAGATCGCCGCACTCGAAGCAGCTGTTGCGGAGCGCGACGCAACCCTTGCCGCTCGCGAGAGCGGCGCGCTTGAGCTGCAAGGCACCCTTGCCGCTCGCGGTGACGCCATCAACGCACTGGAAAGCACCGTTGCCGAGCGCGACGCAAAGATCGCCGCACTCGAAGCAACCGTTGCCGAGCGCGACGCTGAGATTGCCGCACGCGCAGAGGGTGTGCGCGAGATGGAAGGCCGCATCGCAAACCGCGAGGTCGGTATGAGAGAGCTTGAGGCACGCATTGCCGAGCGCGACGCACGCATTGCCGAGATGGAATTCCGCACTGCCGAACGCGAGAACAACGTGCGCGAAATGCAGAACCGTATCGCCACCCGAGACGAGGGTATCAAGTCCCTCGAAGCTGACGTTGCCGAGCGTGACGCCAAGATTGCCTCCCTTGAGGAAGCACTCACCAAGGCGGCACAGTCCGAGTCCGGCGTAGAGATGGGCCTGCTCCGCGGCGAGAACGAGGTGCTCCGCGGCGAGCTTGAGATTGCCCGCGGCGAAAAGCAGATGTCCGAGGAGGACAATGCCGCATTGCACCGTCTCAACGGCAAGCTTGCACAGCAGACCGCCGAAGCAAACGACCGCGCAGACCGCATGCATGAGCAGCTCGTCACCATTCTTGGTGAGATGCGCAACCTGCGCGAAAAGCTTGCTTCCTTTGTAGGTAGCACCGTTGAGCCGAGCATCGCCATCGACTATGAACCCGCTCCCTCCATCAAGGTCACCCAAGAGGAACTGAATGTCACCGCGAAGTACGCGCAGATCAGCGCCTTCGAGGATATCCCTCAGTAATTCTATGAAAAAGCAATATTCTCTGCCGGAGCTTCTTGCTCCGGCGGGCTCCCCTGACGCGTTCCGCGCCGCCCTCGCGGGCGGCGCGGACGCTGTTTATTTTGGGGGCACCACATTCAACGCGCGCCTGCGCGCGGAAAACTTCACGCCCGACGCGATGAAGGACTGTATCACGCGCGCCCACGCCGTTGGCGCACGCGCGTATCTCACGCTCAATACCCTTGTCACGGATAAGGAACTGCCCGCAGCCCTTGCCGCCGTTGAGGACGCGTATATGGCGGGTGTGGATGCACTCATCGTTGCAGATCTCGGCATGGCAAGTATCATTCACCGCCACCTGCCCGATCTCGATCTGCACGCCAGCACCCAGTGCTCGGGCCACAATATAGACGCCGCACGCGAGCTTGCCAAGCTCGGCTTCACGCGCATGGTGCTCGCACGCGAAACAAGTGCCGCCGACATCGCCACTTTCGTCCGCGAGAGCGGCATGGAGGCCGAGGTGTTCGTCCACGGCGCACTCTGCGTGTCACATTCGGGCCAATGCCTGTTCTCCTCTCTCGTGGGTGGTCGAAGCGGCAACCGCGGCGAGTGCGCACAGCCTTGCCGTCTGCCCGATGCCAAGGGGCGCTATCCCCTATCCTTGAAAGACCTCTCCCTTGCCCGTCACGTGCCCACGCTGATTGACGCAGGGGTGCACTCGCTCAAAATAGAAGGCCGCCTCAAATCGCCCGAATACGTGCAAGAGGTGGTGTCCGTATGGCGCCGTCTGCTCGACGAAGGACGAGGGGCGAGTGACCGCGAAATGGCACACCTCGCCGCCGTCTTTTCGCGCGGTGGCTTTACCGACGCTTATTTTACGGGCAACGTGAGCGGCAAAATGATGGGCACGCGCAGCGAAGAGGACAAATCGCGCACGACCGCGCTCACAGCGAGCGAGGCCGCGACGCGTAGCGTTCCCCTCTCGCTTGCCTTCACGATGAAGCGCGACGAGC
>JAZNAM010000050.1:0-29262 GCA_045586515.1 Eubacteriales bacterium | reverse complement strand
AGTACAAGCTCCGTTTCAAGGTGGTTGAGGTTGCGGAGCAAATTTGGGGCAACTGATTTTTCTGCTGTTCTGGATAGAAAACAAGGCAAAAAGCGAACCGTTAGCGCGCTAACGGGTGGCTTTTTCTTACTCCTCCGGGGGAGGAGCGCTCGTTTTCTTCTTGTGGCGGAATAGGAATTTTCTGAACAGAATAATGTTCATCACAAGGAAGAAGACTATCAGAATGATCAACGCCATAACGGGTTGCTTGGGGGCAAACGTTGCGATCAGCATGAGGGGGAAGCCGAAGGCGATTGCCGGGAAATTTTGATACACCAGGTTGTCGGCAGCAGGCGTTTTGAAGTTCGGGTCGATCTCGCGTAGCAGGATCATACCCGTGCTCGCGGTGCCCGTGAGCATGCCGTACATCATAAGGAACTGCTCCTGCTCGTAATGCTTGAACAAAATTTTTGCAACCAGAAGGTTGTAGAAATAAGTAACAAGCAGACCCACCGTGCCGAGGATCAGCATCAGACCCCAGTAGCTTTCGAGAATGTCCAGACGGATCGCGGCAATGCCCGCGACGATCATAATGTCAAACAGGAAATTGCTCGTACGCGTGAGCAGGAAGTTGTTGGTATAGTTGCGCGTTTGCAGCTTGGTGCGGCGCAAGAGTTTGAGAACACCCTTCATTGCCGTTGCGCAAATGACACCAAGCAGGAAATTGAACCCGTAGATGGTCGCCTTCATGCCGGGAATCAGCTGACCGAGGAAATACATGATGAAATAGGTTGCCATGTAAGTTACAGCAACGAGAGCCACTTGCACGGTGAGCTTGTCGATGCTCTCTTGCATCGGAATCTCGCCACGTTCCTCTATCTTTTCGGCGTTGAGCTTGTATTTGGCGCCCGAGGTGTGGATCTTACCGCGGCGCTTAATAATGTTTAGGTGAATAACGCCACCGATGCTGGCGCTGAGGAAACCGAGCGCGGCAATGGTGAGGCCGAAGCTCTTGCCGCCGTCAAAGCCGTAGTCGGTTTCATAGATGTAACCGTAGTTCATTGCCTGCCCGGAGCCTTGGCCGTAGCCGAAAGGAAGAAGCAGACCGGATGCCTCCAAGAGTTTGGGGATAAAAATGGCGGCAACGATAGTGATCGCCATACCAACGATGCCCTGAATTAAGTAGGTGGATACGGTGGTTACACCCGTGTTGAAGATCTCGTTGGTGCGCTCGCGGGAGAGTTTTTTCTCGGAAGATTTCAGCGTGGATGCGATAAAGCCGAGCGCCAGTGCATGGTAGGTGATGACCTCCAAGGTGGCGGTGCCGCGCCCTTGGAAAATCGGGGCATCGAACATTACGGTACCTGTGATGGCCTTGTAGATCGCTGCAACGCCAATGAGCAAAAGGCCACCAAGCACCGACGTGGGGATGAGCGAATTGCGGAGGAAGGGGACTTTCCTCCTAAGTACGTTTCCTGCGAGCAAGCTGGCAAGTAGAATGGCAACGAGCAAAAACGTGCTCCATACGTTAGAGTCCCAAAAGCCCTCCATATTGATCTCCTTTCTTCACGTTGTGATAATGATGGAAGATATGTACGTATTTGAGTGCGTTGAAGCGTTTGTCGCCCTTCAACTGATAAATACTGCCGTTTGCGTAGATATTAAGCTTGTTTTTGCCTAACACCGTTACGGCACTCGCAGTGTCAAAGTGGAATTCGTGCAAGCCGCGACTGGTTTTGATCTCGATGCGGTCACCGTAGAGCATTACGTCGGCGTTCTTTGCAAGCTTCTTTTTGTTTTTATAGGGGATCACGACCGACAAACGTGCCGAGTCCGTGTACATGGGCTTTTCAAGGTAGGCAGAGAGGTCAAGATCGCGCACGAAGTTCGTTTGATAATCGTACCAATCCGCAACGAAAGAGAAGGGGGCTTCGCATTCAATGCCTTCAAACTGCTTTTTGGCGGTGTAGCTGACTGTCATGCCGCACTTTTGGCAGGAGAAGCGGTCGCGGTGACTTTTAAAGGTAGTAAGACCGCACTTGGGGCAAACGTACAAGGCGCGTTCCAGATATTCTGCGCGCTTTCTGTGGAAGAACTCCGCGTCAGCGACTGCTTCGTTCACATAAAGCTCCTTTTCGATAAGGGCAAATAGCTCCTCGTCGGTCATGGTGGCATATTCCTCGGGTTCGATGACGCGGGATACATAGCCCACCATCTTGCCGCGGCGCACTACGTCGCTCCAACGCGGATGCACGCCGTAACCACCTTCCAAACGGTAAAGCGCGATGGGCATACCCATCTTACGCGCAAGTGGCGCGATGGAAGGTAGCATTTCGGTGGTTTTTCCGCTATACGTGCGGTTTCCTTCGGGGGCAATGGCAATGGTGCCGCCCTCTCTTGCAACGCGCAAGCAATTCATAATGGCCTTAACGTCTGTCGTTTGCTTTTTGATCGGAATCGGTGCGACCAGATAGCGGATCACCGAAGAGGTGAAACCCTTGGAGAAGAGATCTTCCGAGGCGAGATAGTAGATGGGGCCGCGGAACGCCATACCCACAAAAAACTGGTCAAACGCTGTTTGGTGGTTAAACAGCACGAGGTAGGGGCGCTTTCCTTGTTCCTTAAATTTTTCGATCTTTGCACCGTATTTGATGCGAGAATAAGTACCAAGAGTAGGGAAGAGGATGTTGCGCACCAGTGTGTGACGCGGACGGCGCCATTTTTTCTTCTTTTTGATCTTTTGCGTTTCCTTTTTCATGAAAAACACCCTTTCTGATGATACGATTGTATCACTGATTGTTGCTACTGTCAACCTTTTATGTGGGCAAGAGTGACAAAATGGGACATTTTGTGCGCGAAGAAATCAAAGCACAATGAAGCCAACGATCGAGAGCACGATGCACGCGATCACGGGCCACTCACAAAGTGCGTCGAGGAAGGTATAGAGTTGCACGCTGGCAGGAATATTGCGGCGCGGTTCCTTAACACCCATGCGGGCGCGCAGGCGATAGAGGCGTGCGCATTCTGCCGTGAAGAAAAGAAGAGCGACGAGTAACACCAGAATAAGAAGGAATAAAAACAATTCGGCGCTACCCGTAAAGCGGTAAAAAGTGTTGAGATAGCGTCTGCCAAACAGAGAGGCGAGGTTGTACGCCGCATGTAGGATCATCGCGGCAACGAGCGAGTCGGTTGCGTAAAGTACCAGTGCGAGCAACGCGCCTGCAAACAGGTAGAAGGGGAAGTTGGCGAGATCGAAGTGGACGAGGGCAAAAAGCAACGCACTCACGATCACCGTGCGCAAAATGCCGCGACGGTCAAGTTCCGAGCACAGAATACCGCGGAACAAAAGTTCCTCGAGGAAGGCGGGGATAAGTGCGAGCGTGGGCACCATTAGCACAACCTTTCCCACGTTGCCGAGCGTTACGCTCTCAAACGCCGTGGTGCTGTTACCTACCGTGTCGGTACCGCCGAACAGAATGGGCAATAGAGTGGACGCGGCAAACAGCGCGAGAAATGCAAACACCAGAAGCGGAATGTGTGTGGGATAGATAGGGCGGAAGTGCAGTGTGCGTATATAGCCCCGACCGCGCCATTTGGCAAAGGCAAGAGCAGGCACGAGGAAGGCAAGCAGTGAGATTACCAGTGCCGCCAGCATGCCGCCGAGATTTACGTCAAAAAATTTATGAATGCAGCGCGCCGCAAACAGCACGGCAAAGCACGCAAAGATCGGATAGGCAAAGGATGCGCGTTCTTTGGCGTATTGCGGGCGGGGCGGAAAAAGCTTAGCCATGTCGATAGATCACTCCTTTTTCACTGAGAATCACATCGGGGGTGCGATCCGTTGGCTCCGTGGGGAGCGTGGAGAGCACAGTGTGCTCGTAAACCGGCAGAATGCTAACCCCCTCGAAAGTGGCGAGGAAGCGGTCGTAAAAGCCGCCGCCGTAGCCAAGACGCCCACCGTCACGCGTGGCGGCAAGGGCGGGGAGAATGCATAGCGTGCGTGCGGTGGGTATGGCGAGCGGAGCAGTTTTGGCGGGCGTCGGAATACCGAAACGCTCGATTGTGAGCTCGCTTGCGTTGCGCACGATATGGAAAGTCATCTCGCGCCCCTCGGTGCGCGGAAAGGCAACGGGTACGCCGCGCTTTCTTGCAAAGTAAAGCAAGGGGGCAAGGTCGGGCTCGCCTCGTACGGGCGAGAAACAAAGGATAAGATCGGCGCCAAGGAAAGCAGGCTCTGCGGCAATGCCGCGGCAGAGGGCTTCGTCCCAGGCGGCGCGCTCCTCGGTGGTGATCTGTGCACGAAGCGCCATGCACACGGCGCGCAGACGCGCCTTTTCTTCCGCAATCGTCAGCATATCAATCTGCGAGCACGGTGCGGCGCAGGTCCGCGGCTACGTCTTCACCTTTGAGTGCGGTAACCAGTGCAAGCCCGAAATCAACGGCAACACCCATGCCCGCGGCGGTGATGACGTTACCGTCGCGCACCACGCGCGCGTCTGCAATGGTTGCACCGCGTAGCTCGTGTTCAAAACCGGGGAAGCAAATGGCGCGTTTGCCATCAAGCAGGCCGCGTCTACCCAACACCATAGGTGCCGCACAGATAGCGGCAAGAAACGCGCCGTTGCGCGTCGCTGCTTTTAAGGCAACGTCCACGGTGCGGCTCTCGTCAAGATGACGCGAGCCGGGCATACCGCCGGGGAGAATGATCATATCGGGGTGGGCATCGGCAAAAAGTCCCTCGGGGATGTCCGCCTCTACTGCGATGCCGTGCGAACCGACGATGCGGTCGCCGCCGATACCGACGGTAGTGACCTCGACGCCGGCGCGGCGCAAAAGGTCAAGCGGAGCAAGTGCCTCGATCTCCTCGAAGCCGTTTGCAAGAAAAAGGTAGACCATAAAAACTCCTTGATGAGTCAGTTTTTGAAGAATCCGGCAAGTGCCTCGCGTGCAACGGTTGCTTCCTCGCGCGTGACGAGGTTTTTTACCTTGACAGAGCCGTTTGCAAGCTCGTCGCCACCCATGATGACCACGTGGCTATAGTGACCGCGTACGGCGTAGTCGATCTGCTTGCCGAATTTTTTTGTGCCAAGATAAAGTGCGGCGCGCACGCCACTTTCTTGCAGGGCGGTGGTCAGCGCGGTGTAATGCTCATAGGGAACGTCCGCAAAGCGCGTGACCAGCACCTTGGTGCCCTCGTCGTCCAGGTTGGGGATCAGGTCGTGCGTGGTGAGGAAGTTTTCCAACGTGACGTCGCCCATGCCGTAACCTACGCCCGAGATTTTAGCGTTCTTGACGAATAGGCCCACGAGGTTGTCGTAGCGGCCACCGCCGAACATGGCGCGGTTGTTTTCGGGTGCGAGGTCAAAGACCTCAAACACCGTGCCCGTGTAGTAGTCCAGGCCGCGGATAATACCGAAGTCGAAGGTGCAGTAACGGTCAAGACCACATTTTTCAAGCGCCCCAAACAGCGACAGTAGCTCGCGCGCGCCCTCGGAGTCGGGGCAAAGAGCAGTAGCCTCGGTCACGCTCATGCCGTACAGTGCGTCGATTTTCTCAATTTGCTCCGTGGTGATGCCGAGCTCGTCCATTGCCTTTTCGTATGCCTCGCGCGTCACCTTGTTGCGGCGATCAACCACCTTGGAAACGCGGCGTGCGCCCTCGGTGTCCGTGTTTGCAATGGCGGCAATGGCGTCGTTGAAGAAACGGCGGTTGTTGATATGCACCCGAAACATCGTTTCGTCTGCGCCGAAAGCGCGCAGGATCGCGATGGCGCTTTGCAGTACATCCAGATCCGCCTCGAAGCCATCACAGCCGAAAATATCTACGTTAAGCTGCCAAAATTCACGCAGTCTGCCACGCTGGGGGCGCTCGTAGCGGTACATGTTTGCGATGGAGAACCATTTGAGGGGATAGTTGAGTTCACCCATTTTACCTGCGACCATGCGCGCTACGGTGGGCGTCATTTCGGGGCGGATAGCAAGCTCTCTGCCACCGCGATCCTCGAAGTTGTAGGTCTGCTCCTTGGCGAGTTCCTCGCCGCTCTTGGCGGCGTACAGATCAAGTGATTCGAGCATCGGGCCCTCGTATTCCTCAAAGCAAGCGTGTTCCAGTGCGCCGCGGATGCAACCGAAGAACCAGTTGCGCAGGCGCATGTCCTCGGGATAAAAGTCGCGTGTGCCTTTGTAGGGGTTAACGGAAAGGTTGGGTGTTGCCATAATAAACCTCGCTAAAAATTATCATAGTTGCAATTAGTATACCATAAAATGCAGAATTTGTCTATACGCGCGCACGAATTTGCGCAAAAAATCTTGCTCCCCTTTACAAACGGCACGCAACGTGATACAATAAAGGCATCAAGTGAAAGGAGTTCACGTATGACCAACGAGGAAAGATTTCTGTCGATTTTGAGGGAAAAAGTACATAGAGAAGGCGTTGATAAGCTTATCGACTTTCTTTGCTCCGACAACTGCGACTTCTTTACCGCCCCCGCTAGCACCCGTTATCATGGTGCGTATCCGGGTGGGCTTTTGGAACATAGCCTTAACGTGTATGACTGCCTTTGCGATTACCTTGCTCGTCCTCGCGTGCGCGACGTTTACGGGCTCGAATTTTCCGAAGAGAGCGTTGCCATCGTGGCACTTTTGCATGATATGTGCAAGGTGAATTTTTACGTGGAGAGCACGCGCAACGTCAAGGAGAATGGGCAGTGGAAGGCGGTGCCTTACTACACCATTGACGATCAGCTTCCTTATGGGCACGGCGAGAAATCCGTGTACATCGTGTCGGGCTATATGCGCCTGACGCGTGACGAGGCGTTTGCCATTCGCTATCATATGGGCTTTTCCGGCAATGAGGAGCCCAACACCGTGGGGCAAGCGTTTGCCAAATTCCCGCTTGCGGTGGCACTTTCCGCCGCCGACATGGAGGCATCTTACTTCGTAGAAGGCATGCCTGGCAAGAAGTGAGGATGCGATGAATAACGAGAAAAACACCCCCGTTGTGGCGGATATGGAAGAAGTGGACGACGCGATCGACCTTTACGACATGGATGTCGGCGAGGACGAGGATGCCGAATGGTGCGTCCCCGATAAGCGTTCTGTGTGCCGTGAAAAGAGGCGTGCGTTTTGGGGGCGCGTTCGTGCGATTTGCCCCGTGGTGCTTGTTTGGGTGCGCTATTTGCTTCCTGTTGCTACGGCACTTGCACTTGTGGTTATGGGCTTTTTCAAAACAGTGAGATTTGCGTACCGCGCGCCGCTTTCACTGTGGCGCTTGATCTGGAATACGATTGTGAGCGCGCGCGACTATCTTGGTGGCGAAATGCAGGAAGCTAAGAGCTGGTTTTACGGTATTTTGTCCATCACGGCAATGCTTGAGTTGCTCCTCGCACTGGTAGCGCTCTTTTTGGTGGGATTTGCCGCATACACCGCAATCCGTTCGTTTGTGGCAGGGTATAAAAGCGAGGAGAGCAACCGTTTGAAAGTTGCGTTTAAGGTGGCGTTCCCGAACCGTGTGTGCCTGTATCTTGCCAATCTGCTTTTGGTGTTGCCTGCTTTGTATCCGCATATTTTCTCGCTGGTCAGCACGAAATTTTTGCTGATTGGTGGAGAGGAAGTCGTTTACGTGATCGCAAACCCGCTCCTTTTTGTGATGGGCGCGTGTGCGCTTGCCACGCTTGTGCTTGCCATTGCCATTCGTGGCTTTGAGCGCCGTTTGCACATGAATATGTTTGTCCTGTACCGTGAAGAGGACGAGAGCCAAGAATAAACAAAAAGGCCCCCACTTGGGGGCTTTTTGTTGTTTTACTGTGTTTGAATGAGACCGTAGTTGCCATCCTTGCGGCAGTAGACCACGCAGATGTTCTCGGTTTCGGCATCGCGGAACACAAAGAACTGATGTTCAAGGAGATTCATTTGCAAAATTGCCTCCTCCAGCGACATGGGCTTGACGTCGAAGGATTTGACGCGCACGTTAAATTCTTCCTCCTCATCGTAGTCCTCGTCTGCGTCGTAGTCCGCAAAGGCACCTGTGCGGAGTCTCTTTTCCAGTCGCGTTTTGTTCTTGCGGATCTGGCGCTCCAGCGAGTCGATGGCTTGGTCGATGGCGGTTTGGAAGGTGTCAGCACCCTCTTCGCTGCGGAAGATCGTGCCGTTATAGCGAATGGTGATCTCTATATATTGCAGATCGTGGCGTGCGCTGTATACCACGATTGCCTCGGCATCGTCGCCGAAGAATCGATCAAATTTGGCGAGCTTTTTTTCGGTGAGCTCTTTGAGCGAGGGGCGTACGGTGAGTTGTTTTCCGCTTACTGTGATCTTCATACAAGGTCCGCCTTTCTGTATCCGCTTGGATGTCCTTCGACAGTTCCATCGGGTTACAACTCTATTATAGCACACCCTTTGTGAAAAATAAATAGGATTTCAACAAAAAAACGAAAAAATATGTGAAAAGTAAGCAAAAATTATGCAAACATATCACGTAGCCAGCGTACAGCAAGTTCCGCCCAACATTCGCAATGCGGCTCGATGAGTTCGGCGCCGTGCGTGGTGCAGGTCTGCTCGTTGCAAAGTGACAATCCGTGTTTGCCGTGCGGGAAAATATGAAGTTCCAGCGGTACGCCTGCTTCGTACATCGCACGTGCGAAAGCCAGCGAGTTGTGTACGGGAACCGTGGCATCATCAAAGGTATGCCACACGAAAGCGGGGGGCGTGTTTTCCTTGACGTGGCGGTCAAGCGAGAAGGGGAGCACGTCGGCATCCGTCGGCTCGGCAATGCCCGTAAGGCGGCGGAAGGAGCCCATGTGCGTCGGGCCGATGCCTGTAATTACGGGGTAGCAAAGCACCATGCCGGTGGGGCGCACGATGTCACGCGGTGCACCTGCGGCGATCTCGTCGAGCACGGGGCTATCCCAAAGCACACCTGCCGATGCGGCGAGGTGACCACCTGCCGAGAAGCCGAGCGTGTAGACGTGATCGGGGTCTACGTTGTATTTGGCGGCGTTTTCGCGCACGTGGCGAATGGCAAGGGAGAGCTGCTTTAAAGGGGCGTAATCGCGGGCGCCTTCGTCTGTGGTGTATTTCAGGATAAAGGTAGCAAAGCCTGCGGCAAGAAACTGTGCCGCAACGGGCTCACCCTCGCGAGTGGATACATCGTGGTAGCCACCACCGGGGCACACGATGACGGCGTGACGGGGCGTTTGTACAAGGCCGTTAATGCAAAGGGTGGTAAGAGTTGCGCCCTCGAAGGGGTGCAGGGTGATTGTTTCGCTAATCATAGAAGTGCTCCTTCATATATGCGTTGTCCTTATTGTATCACGAAGTGCGCCGCATTTCAAGTTTTTTTGTAACTTCTCTTGACTTTGAGAGTGAAACAGCATATAATAAGGTCACGAAGAGTAAGCGCTGTGGCGTGAAGTGCCGATGGGACGGGGAGTTGCCGATCGGACGAAGGTTGCCTTGCAACCGCGGTCGCAGCTCTGCATCCCGCTTCACCGAAACAGGGCATTTGCCTCTCTTTTCGATGAATTTCGGGAAGGGAGGTTTTTTCTATGCCAAACAACAAAAGAAACGTACCAAAGGCGCTCGCCGTATTCGCGAGTCCGCGTGCTTTGTGTCTTGCCGGTTTGCTTGCCGCTATGAGTCTTATTCTTGGCAAGTTCTTGCAGATCCCCTCGCCTATTTCTCAGGTAGTTCGTATCAGCTTTGAAAACTTGCCGATTATACTGGCGGGGCTCACGCTCGGCCCTGTGGCGGGTGCCATGACGGGCGTGGTCGCAGATCTTGTTGGCTGTGCGCTGTACGGCTATGCCGTCAACCCCATCATCACGCTGGGGGCCGCCGCGGTGGGACTTGTGGCAGGTCTTGTCGGCATGCTTGCGAGGCGCTTGCCGCTTGTGCCACGCGTGATGCTGTCGGTGTTTGCCGCGCACGCGGTGGGCTCGGTGCTCATCAAAACTGTAGGACTTGCGCGGTGGTATCTTGCCCAGATGGAGATGGGATACGCGCAGCTCACGCTCTATCGCGCAATCAACTACCTGCTTGTCGGCGCGCTTGAGGCGCTGTTGCTTTGCCTATTGCTCCGCCACCGCGGTGTGCGCGGACAGCTTGAAAGGATGTGTAAGAAATGACCTACGCCGAAACGCTTGACTATATCCATTCCGTCACGTGGAAGGGGAGCAGACCCGGACTGGAACGCATCACGGAACTGCTTGAAAAGTTAGATAACCCCCAGAACGGTTTGAATTTTATTCATATTGCAGGCACGAACGGCAAGGGTTCGACCTCTGCCATGCTCGAAAGTATTCTGCGCGCCGCCGGTTATCGCACGGGGCTTTTCGTATCCCCCTATATCAAACATTTTAACGAGCGTATCTGTGTATCGGGCAAGCCGATTTCAAACCAAGCGCTTGCCGAGGTCACCTCGCTTGTTCGGCCGTTTGCTGATGCAATGGCGGATGCCCCCACCGAGTTTGAACTCATTACCGCCATCGGCCTTGTGCATTTCTTGCGCGAGCAGTGCGACGTGGTGGTGCTGGAAACGGGTATGGGCGGACGCCTTGATTCCACCAACGTGATAAAGACTCCGCTTTGCTCGGTGATCACGGGCATTGCAATGGATCACACTGCATTCCTCGGCGACACCGTGGAACAAATCGCCGCCGAGAAAGCGGGCATCATCAAAAACGGTTGTCCCGTGGTATGGGGTGGGCGTGACAAGGCGGCGCGCGCCGTGATGGAGCGCCACGCAAAAAAGCACGACGCGCGCTTTGTTGCCGCAGAAGATACCCCCATGACGGTGCGAGAAATGACCTTTAACGGTACGCTTGTCGATTATGGTGTGCATAAGGACGTGCGCATCCCATTGCTTGGCACGTATCAGCCGCAAAACCTTGCCACTGTTCTCTCTACCATTGATGCGCTTCGCGCAAATGGCATGGAGATCAGCGAGCGCGCCGTATATGCAGGCCTTGCCACGGTGCGTTGGCGTGGCCGCTTTGAAAAGCTGTGCGATGCGCCGCTTATTTTCTCGGATGGCGCCCACAATCCCCAAGGGATTGCCGCCGCCGCAAAGGGAATTTCCCACTATTTTGGGGAGCGCCGCGTGGCGCTTATCTCGGGCGTGATGGCGGACAAAGATTATACCGATATGGTGAAAACGCTTGCTCCCCTAACGGAGCGTGTGTTTACGCTCACCCCCGACAATCCGCGTTCGCTGCCTGCTGCGGAGTATGCTAAGGTGTTTGCAAACGCAGGCATTGCCGCAAGCGCGCACGAGAGTGTGACCGACGCGGTGCACGCCGCCGTTGCCTACGGACGCGAAACGGGGACGCCGATTTTCTCGCTTGGGTCGCTTTACATGTACGCAGAAGTGACAGACGTGTTGGAGGAAATGGGACTGATTCCTCTTGACACGTAAGGATGCTTTTGTTATAATGACAAACTAGTGAGTTCGTAACCATCCTCACTTAAAACAAAACTAGGGAGAGTTTTTATGTTTGCAAAAAGAAAAACGTTGTATCTGGCACGTGCTGCTGTGATTGCTGCGCTTTACGTTGTGCTCACCTATCTATCTGCCGCGCTTGGAATTTCTGGTCAGGGACTCATTCAACTTCGCTTTTCCGAGGCGCTGTGTATCCTACCGTATTTCACCTCTGCCGCCGTACCGGGGCTCGCGCTTGGCTGCTTGATCTCAAATCTGCTCACAGGCGCGCACGTGCTGGATATTATCTTTGGCACGCTTGCCACCCTGCTTGGCGCAATCGGCACAAGATGGATCAGAAAACGCCGTTTTCTCACCCCCGTTCCGCCCATTTTGGCAAACACGTTGATTGTGCCGTTTGTTATCCGCTATGCGTATCTCAGCACGGACGTGGCGTTGCCGCTCTTGTTCCTCACGGTTGGCGCGGGCGAGATTTTGTCGGTTGGTGTGCTTGGTATCCTATTGCTTTTGAGCTTGGAAAAACACCGCCGCGTGTTGTTTGGTAACGAGTAAAAAAGGACTGCCCCTTCGTGGGGCAGTCCTTTTTTGGCGGAGAAGGTGGGATTTGAACCCACGCGCCGCGTTAACGGCCTACGAGATTTCGAGTCACGCCTCTTCGACCACTTGAGTACTTCTCCATAAAAAATATTAAATTGTTAGAAAAGTGTTTTGCAGGGAAGTTGATGGAACGGCGTCTCCTCTTCGACCCTGTTGCGGTGCCCAAAATTTGCCGTTCGCTATTCGCCTCGCCAAATTTTGACCGCTGCCACTCCTTATTGCTCGCTTGCTCTGCCACTGGCAGCGCTCGCAAACGTCCCCACTTGAGTACTTCTCCATAAAAAATATTGAATTGTGTCGCGTGACGACCTACATAGTATAGCATATCCTGTTTCAAAAAGCAAGCCCCTTTTTGAAAAATCCTATTGCGTTTTCAAAAAGAGTAATGTGCTACAACCATGCTTTTTTCGCGTCACACCTCTTGCATTTTGTCGGTCTTCGTGGTAAAATGATGAAAAAGGTCAACTGGCCCCAAACGCGAAAGGCAGATATACTATGGAAAACTATCAGAAGAAAATCAAGCGTGTACTTATCACCGAAGAAGAGATTAAGACTGCCATTGCAAAGGCGGGTGCTGAGATTGCGAAGATTTATGACGGACGCCCCATTCTGCTCGTCAGTGTGCTGAAAGGCGCTTTCGTGTTTTTGGCAGATCTTTGCCGTGCAGTGGACGCTCCTTGTGAGATCGGCTTTATGTGTGCCAAGAGCTACTATAAGGGAACGGTTTCGTCGGGCATGGTACAGATCACGATGGACCTTGATCAAGATGTGAAGGACTATCACGTAGTGATTGTGGAGGACATTGTTGACACAGGTAGAACGTTGCGTGATATCGTAGGGCTGATCCGTGCGCGCGATCCGCTTTCCTTGCATGTGGTGACACTTCTTGACAAGCCCTCGCGCCGCTTGGTAGATTTCACTCCCGATTACTCTCTTTTCACAATTCCCGACCATTTCGTGATTGGTTACGGTCTGGATTGTGCAGAACTTTACAGAAATCTGCCCTATATCGCGGAGTACGGAGAAGAGTGACGTAAAGTAGAAACCTTTTGGAAATATTTTGAAAACTTGCTCTTTGTTTTTAGAAGATTGGTGATCAAAATTGGAAAATCACCCCTTGTGCCAAACGGCGTAAGGGGTGATTTTTTTGTTTAAAAGCGTTCGGTTGCGGCAGTGACGTCCCGCGCGATTTGTGCGCGAAGCTGCTCCGGGGAGTCGAATTGGCGCTCCTCGCGCAAAAAATGCAGAAAGGAGACGGCAACTTGTTTGCCGTATAGATCACCGTCAAAGCCGAGCAAAAACACCTCGCAGGTTACGTGCTCGCCATCCGCAAAGGTGGGGCGAACCCCTACGTTTGCGATGCCGCAGTACTGTCGTTTGCCAAGCCGAAGCGTAACGGCGTATACCCCATGGTGGGGAATGAGTGCCCCTTCGGGGAAGGTGAGATTGGCGGTGGGGAAGCCGAGCGCGCGCCCGAGTTGCTTGCCGCCCAGCACTTCGCCGCGCAAGGTGTAGGGATAGCCGAGCAGGCGTGCCGCGTCTTCGGGGTGTCCCCCCTCCAGCATGGCGCGAATGACGCTGGAGCTTATGGTGTGTCTGCCATCGGTGACGGCGGGGACAATGGAAACGGCGCGGTGTTTGTCCGCTGTGAGCAGACGCGCGAGATCTTCCGCCCCGCCTGCCGCGTTTTTGCCAAACGTATAGTTGTAGCCGCAAACGGCAAGCTTACAACCGCACGCGTCGATGAGAATGCGTGAAACAAATTCTTCCGGAGAGAGATGAACGACCTCGGCAAAGTCGCACAAAATGATGAATTGCAAACCCGCGCGACGTAAAAGAGCCATTTTTTCTGCGTTGTCGGTAAGTTGTGGGATGGGCTTGCCAAAATACCGCGAGGGGGGCTCTATAAAGCAGAACGCGCCGAGCGGAACCGTTTCGTGAAGTGATGCTTTTAGATGTTTCAGCTCATCAATGAGCGCGCGGTGACCGCGGTGTACACCGTCAAAGTTGCCAAGCACCAGACCGCACTCTGTGAGAGGGTAGGGTGTGTCCGTATGACGTAGATCTAGAATTTGCATAACGCCTCTCCTTTCGTGCGATCTCGTTCTATTATAGCGGATTGCCGCGCTTTTTGCAAGTCTTTGCCACGAACTTTATAAAAAGGGAAGAAAACGGCGAAAGTGTTGACAGGGGGGATAGGGAATGATATAATTAAATATTACAAAGCGAAAGGAGGAGAGCCCTGATGGATGAGCAAAAGATAAGGCAGACAAAGGACGATTTCTGGGACATTTCCTCCCTTGTGCCGCCTCGCCCCAATGCGCTAAAAACGCCGCCCGTTTCTAGGGATACGAGTGCGATTGAGATCACCTCGGCAGTGCGTGACGAGGCAAAGCCTTACCGCGTGGAGGACGCGGTGCTCACCGAGCACTACGTACATCCGCCCGTGCGTGAGGAGAAGCCCGCCCCGCTCTTCACCTATACCCCAACCGATTCACTTTTGCATGAGGTGCGCGTGTATGCGTGGGGAAAACGTTACGATTATTATGAACGTTTTCGCGCCCATGCGCGTGCGCTTCTTCCCAAAGAAGGTGTACAGAGCGAAAGTGTACCTTTCTTCTCTTATATGCCGCAGTATGCGCAGATGAGCGAAGCACAGCTTGCCTACTATTTGTGGTGGCGCACCAACTTTAGAAAAAGCGTTTATCTTGATGCAGAGTATTCGTATTTGTTGTTATATCTGTACGAGCTGATTAACGTGTGCGATGTCATGCCTGCTACCGGGGTACAGGATGCGATGCTGCGCTTGTGGGTGCAATACCGTCGCGCGCATCCGCGCTTGGATCCGCTTATCCGCGAATGGCTTTGTGATCATGCGCTTCTCTATCGCTTGCCGGCACCCTCGTTGCCGCGTGACGAGAGGCGAGAGATGATCGGTGCCGCCCGCCTCAAAGAATACTATGTGCCGCTTGGCGGCGACGGCGTTGCTTTGGTGGATGCGGTACTATATTTCTGCAACAATTATGATTACACAAAAAGCAAGTTTTTCAGCGAGGATACCGCGCGCGATTACCACCGCGTGTTGCGCGGAGCGCTCGCGGTTGCCATTGACTATCTGCGTGAGCGTGACGGCAATGTCCTCACAGGTGGAACGGGGATTAGTACCGTATCGCGCGATGCGTTTTCGGGCGCGATCTGCTCCTATCATTTGAAGCGTCGTATCGAGGTAGACTATACCTCTTTTTCGCACACACATGAACTTCGCTATATCATGAGCGATGTGCTCAAGTATGCAGAGAATGGATTGCGCGCCACACGGGGCGTGAAATCTCGCCTTTCCGTATATGCCATCGAAGTGCCGTTACGCGAGCGTTTGGATGCATACCTTGCCGTAGCGTTGCCCCCAAAAACGCATGCGCACGCAAAGAAAGAGGAAACGCCCGCGTACGAGCGGCGCTACGATCTGCCTGTGCGCGAGGTGTCGCTTGCGCGCGCCGCAGAGATTGAAGCGGCGTCCTGGCAGACAACAAAACGCTTGGTGGAAGCATTTGAGGAGCAAACAACCGTAAACGGTGCGAGTTTTGAGAAAAAGGTGCCCGAAATACCTGCTCACATTCTTGAACAAGCGGAAGATGGACTTGCAGCGTCACTCGGTGAACTGTGCGCATTGGTGAGCCTTTTTGCGGCAGGTGATACGGTTGGTGCGCGCGCGTTTGCGCGCGAGAAAGGCCGCATGCTTGATGCACTTGTTGACGAGATCAACAGTGTGGCGGCGGACGTGCTGGGAGATATTATTTTAGAGGATGTTGGTGATGGTTACGCGGTCATCGAGGAGTACCGCGATCAGCTCGCCACGGAAGGAGTGTTAGGATGGAGAACAGAGCAAATGTGAAGGTGCCGCGCCGCGTGCTGTCGGCGCTGATTTCCTCGGTGTCCGCAGGCGTTGTGCCGCGTACGGGTGCCCCTTATATCGCCATTGGCAGAAACGACGAGATTGAAGCATTGCTCAGTGACCTTGAAAACATCGGGGATGGCGGCTCTGCGATGCGCTTTCTTATCGGCAGATACGGCAGTGGTAAAAGCTTTCTTATTCAGCTTGTGCGCGGTTATGCGCTGGAGCGCGATTTCCTGACAGCTGATGCGGATCTTACCCCTGAACGTCGCTTGTACGGTACGGGTGGCGCAGGGGTGGCGACCTATCGTGAGTTGATGAAAAATCTCGCGTCCAAGGCAGCGCCCGACGGTGGCGCGCTACCGCGCGTGATCGCGCGTTGGATCGGCACATTGCAAAGCGAGATCGGTGAGGAAGATCCTGATGGTGTGAAGTTGCGCCGCGCGGTAAACGATACGTTGCGCGACGTGGAGTTTATGGTGGGCGGTTTCGATTTTGCACGTGTGATCTGCGCGTACTATAATGCCTATATGGAAGGGAATGACGAGCAGATGTCCGCGTGCCTTTGCTGGCTGCGCGGTGAGTTTTCCTCCAAGGTCGAGGCGCGCCGTGCGCTTGGTATTCAGGTGTCCGTCATTATTGACGATGAGAACTGGTATGATTTCATCAAGCTTTGGGCTGTGCTTGCGCGCAAGATCGGCTATCGCGGTCTGGTCGTGTTCGTGGACGAGTGCGTGAATCTTTATAAGATCGTGCATCGTGTGAGCCGTGAGAATAACTACGAAAAGATTCTTTCGATGTTCAACGATTCCTTGCAGGGCAAGGCGGAGGGGCTTTTGCTTGTGCTTGGTGGCACACCGCAGTTTTTGGAGGATCCCAGACGAGGCCTCTTTAGCTACGAAGCGCTTCGTTCGCGCCTTTGCGATAGCCGTTTTGCGGACGCGGAGTTCCGCAATCTCATTGGACCTGTGATCCGTTTGCGCCGTTTGTCGGATGATGAAATGTATGCGCTGATCGTGCGCGTCACGGCGCTATATGCCGAGTACTACAACTGGACACCTCGCATCACCGAGGCAGAACAACTGCGTTTCCTTTCCATTTGCCTCTCGCGCACCGGTGCAGACAGTATGATTACGCCGCGTGAGATTTTGCGCGACTATATGACGGTGCTTGGCATCCTGATGCAAAATAAGGAGGCGGATTTTGAACGCATCGTGTCGGGTGTGGTGGGGGAAAGCGCCCCCGTATCCCCCGAAACGGGTGAAAAAAAGAGGGATTTCAACCCCGAGGACATTATTCTGTAAGGAGAGGCCATGACGAAGGCAGACCGCATTTTTGACCGTTTTCCGCCCTTTGTGCGCGAGTATATCTACACCCATTCGTGGGAGTCGCTGCGCGACGTGCAGATCGCGGCGGCGGATACCCTGCTCGGCAGCGATCACCATTTGTTGCTCACGTCAGGAACGGCGAGCGGCAAGACAGAGGCGGCGTTCTTTCCTATTTTGACAGAGCTTTGTGAGCGCCCTGCAACGAGTGTTGCGGTGCTTTATATCGCACCCCTAAAAAGCTTAATCAACGATCAGTTTTATCGTCTTGAGAATCTGCTTTGTGAGAGCGGCGTGCCTGTGACGCATTGGCACGGCGATGTGGCGGCCTCCCATAAAAAACGTTTGTTGGAGAATCCCGCCGGCATATTGCAGATCACGCCCGAATCGCTAGAAGCGATGCTTTTGCATCGCTCGAATGATATCGTGCGCTTGTTTGGTGATTTGCGCTTTGTGGTGATTGACGAGGTGCATACTCTCACGGGCACGGATCGCGGCAATCAAATCCAATGTCAACTCTCGCGTATCGCGCGTCTGATAGGCCATCAGCCGCGCCGTGTGGGACTCTCCGCCACGCTTGGTTCGCCCGAACTTGCCGCCGCGTGGCTTGCGGGGGATAGTGGGATTGAGGTGGACGTGCCCAAGATCGTAGAACAGGGACTGCGCTGGCGGTTGGGGTTGGAGCATTTCTATTATCAAAACGAGAGTGGCATGCCCGACAACGGCGAAAAGCCCGTGGACGGTGTGAAAAACGTGGCAATCGATGCAGGGTACGAATATATGTACGACTGCGTGAAAGATAAGAAGGCGCTTGTGTTCTCCAATTCGCGAGAGGAAACGGAGTACGTGACCGCAACCCTAAGGCAAATTGCCGCCGCACGCCACGATCCCGATATATTCCTCATCCATCTCGGCAACCTTTCTGCCGCGCTTCGCGAGGATGCGGAACTTAAAATGAAGGACGAGGAACACCAGACCGTCACCTGTGCTACCGTAACGATGGAGCTTGGTATTGATATTGGTCGATTGGAGCGGATTCTGCAAAACGAGGCGCCGAATTCGGTGGCGTCCTTTTTGCAACGCCTTGGCAGATCGGGTAGACGCGGACAACCGCCTGAAATGATGATGGTGTTTTGCGAGGAGGATCCGCTGCCTAACACGCCGCTGCCGCAGCTTGTGCCGTGGGGGCTGTTACAGGCGATTGCCGTGGTACAACTTTACCTGGAGGAGCGCTTTATCGAGCCCCCACGTCGCAAGTGCGAGCCGTGGAGTTTGCTGTTCCACCAAACGCTCTCGGTGCTGGCATCTGGGGGCGAGCTTACACCCAAAGCGCTCGCAGAGCGCGTGCTCGCTCTGCCACCGTTTGAGGCGATACGCCGCGAGGATTACCGTACGCTGCTTGTTTCGATGGTGCAACACGATTTTTTGCAAATGACCGAGGAAAAGGGGCTGATCGTGGGACTTGCCGGCGAGCGATTGCTGCGCAGCTTCCAGTTCTATGCGGTGTTTAAGGACAGTGAGGATTTTACTGTCCGTGCAGGAGATGCGGAAAAGGGGACGGCAGAGGAGATCGGTACGATCACAACACCGCCGCCCATTGGTGACCGCTTTGCACTGGCGGGACGCGTGTGGGAGGTGGAGGAACTGGATATTCCGCGCCGTCTTGTCTATGTGCGCCCCGTGCTTGGTAAAATGCAGGTGTCCTGGCCGGGTGACTACGGTGAGATCCATACCAAAATATTAAAGCGCATGCAACGCGTGCTTACCGAAGATAAGGTATACCCCTATCTCAAAGAGGGGGCGGCACACCGCCTGGAGGTGGCAAGACGCTTGGCGCGCAATACAGGGCTTGCCGATCACACGCTCTTGCATCTCGGCGGCTCGACCTGGTGCCTTTTTCCTTATCTTGGTACGCGTTCCTTCCGCACCTTGCGCCGTTTCCTTACGGTAAACGCACGTGCGCTTGGCATTTCGGGCATTGAGTTTGAAGGTTGCCGCTATATTTCTTTCCGTATGGAAAATACGCGAGAGGAGTTTCTCGCACGACTTGCACGTGTGAGCGCAAATGGGATTGATCCCGACGCATTGGTTTCCCCCTCGGAAATGCCGTTGTTTGATAAGTATGACGCTTTTGTTCCAGGGGAACTGTTGCGCCGTGCCTACGCGCGCGACAGATTGCGAAAAGACGAAGCCGAGGCATGCATTGCCGCGCTTTTGGCAGAATAAAAAAAGAGCCGTTTTACGGCTCTTTTTTGTTTTGCTTGCGCTCACGCAACACGCGCTCTAACAGGTAAGTGCCTGCTGTGAGGAGAGCTGTGGTGGTGATTAGGTATTCTGCAATCAGCGCAAAGTGCGCGGCTTCTGCGTGGGTGAGTGGCGCGGCGTCTTGCAACTCAAAAAGTGTGGTGATCGTGACAAGTAGGATAAGTACCAGGCAAAGGCGCAGCACGCGCTCCGTGGCGGCATGTAGAAGTGGTGTTGGCGAGCTGTTTTGGTATGGCTTTTTTCTCATATTCATACATCTCCTGCGAAAATGGAAAAATTACATGTAAAATGGGTGGTATCATCTGCTATTAGTATAGCATATTCGGGAATTTTACGCAATGTTTAACTTGTTGGAAATAAAGTGAATTTATGTATATTTTTTTAAAATGATGGAGAATCGGAAAGGCGTTTTTGGACAAAAATGTTATAAAATTACAGTTATAACTGAATATTTTTTCAAATATTGCGAGTGGTTCTGTATGAAACACCACACGAGGGCTTCATGCAAGAAATTTGTTGGTCATACTTGCCAAAAAAATGCGAAAATTTCCCCAAATCGCATGTTTTGCGGCGATGTGCGCTGTGCTATACTGATGAAGCGCGGAAAAAAGCGCACAGCGTCAAGGACAAAGGAGAAAACGAAAATGGTGAGCTGTACGGGCCAGTGTATCATGCTGCGCACGCTTTGCGAGGACAGCCAAACGGTTGCCGGCGAAACGGTGCGCTATCGGTTGTACGAAGGACGATTTGCGTTGCCGCAGTACTATGCGGAGATCGTAACATACGAGGATCGCGCCACAGCATATCTGGGCGAGGAGCGCGAAGCGGCGAAGGAACTGTATACCGCACTGGTGCGCGGAACTGTGACACCTTGTACGTTGCAAGCAATAGTTGAGGACTTTCTGTGAATTTTTTTTGAACTGCTTTACAAAACGGTAAAAGCGTGCTATAATGGTGTCAGTTTAAGAAAGGATACGCCACGTGCGTGCTCTGTATTGCCATGAGATGTCCCAATTGCGGCTTTGCCGACAGTAAAGTGATTGATTCCCGCCCCATTGAGGAGGGCAATAGTATTCGCCGCAGACGCGAGTGCCTTTCCTGCCAGAAGCGCTTCACCACGTTTGAAGTGCTCGAATCTGTGCAGATTCTCGTGATCAAGAAGGATGGCACAAAGGAACTTTTTGACCGTTCTAAAATGCTGTCCGGTATTATGAAGGCATGCCAGAAGCGCCCGGTGCGCGGTGAAGAGATTGCGGCAGAAATCGAAACGGAGCTGCAAAACGACCTTGTGCAGGAAATTTCCTCGCGCCGTCTCGGTGAGATGATCATGCAAAAGCTCAAGCAACGCGACGACGTTGCGTATGTGCGCTTTGCATCGGTTTATCGCGAGTTTAAGGACGTGGATACCTTCCTTGCGGAACTCAAAGAACTCAAGGACGGTAGTACCAAAGCATGATTGATAAAAGGGGGAGAACACGTGTGTTCTCCGCCTTTCTTTATACGCTTTGCACCCCGTCGCTCGAGAGAAAAAAGGCGTGTTTTGCGCCTCGCTCTGCCAGTTGTGCTTCAATGCGGAGTAAGCGGTTGTATTTTGCCACGCGTTCCGAGCGCGCGGGTGCGCCCGATTTGATGAAGGGCGTACCCGTACCCACGCAGATATCCGCGATGGTGGTATCCTCGGTTTCACCCGAACGGTGTGAGAGAATCGTGCGGTAACCGTTTTCGTTTGCCAAACGGATGACCGCTAGCGTTTCACTGAGAGTGCCGATTTGATTGGGCTTGATGAGGATGGTGTTGCCTGCACTTTTTTGGATGCCCTCGCGCAAGCGTGCTTCGTTTGTGACGAAAAGGTCGTCACCTACGAGCATCACGCGATTTCCCACGCGCTCGGTGAGCAAACGCCAGCCTTCAAAATCCTCTTCGCCGAGCCCGTCTTCAAGAGAGAGGATCGGATAACGCGTGATGAGATCCTCCCAGTGTGCAACAAGCTCCTCGCGCGAGAGGTCGCGCCCGCGTTTCGGTTGATGGTAGCCCCCATCACATTGCCATTCGCTTGCCGCCGCGTCCAGGGCAATTTTGACGCGATCCGTGTCATATCCCGCAGAACGGATCGCCAAAACGAGCAAGTCGAGCGCTTCTTCATCACTGCTTAAATTCGGTGCATAACCGCCCTCGTCCCCTACGGTTGTGGCAAGGCCGCGCTCGCCGAGCAGCTTGCCCAGTGCGTGGTAGATCTCACTACCGATGCGCAGCGCTTCGGCGAAGGAGGAGGCGCCGACGGGTACGACCATAAATTCCTGTACGTCCACGTTGTTCGCGGCATGTGCACCGCCGTTTAGGATGTTGAACATGGGCACGGGCAAGCGCGTAGCGTACGTGCCGCCAAGATAACGGTATAGCGACATATGCTCGGCACAGGCGGCGGCGCGTGCGGTGGCAAGCGATACGGCAAGAATGGCATTAGCCCCCAAACGGGTCTTGTTTTTTGTGCCATCCAGTTCGCAAAGTGCGCGGTCTATCGCCCCTTGATCGGCCGCGCTTCTGCCGCAAAGCGCAGGGGCAATGGTATGGTTCACTGCGGAGACCGCCTGTAATACACCTTTGCCGCCAAATCGCGCCGTGTCGCCGTCGCGTTTCTCGTGCGCCTCGTATTTGCCGGTGGAAGCGCCCGAGGGCGAGGCCGCAATGCCGACTGCGCCCCCCGCCAGTGTGACCGTCGCTTCTACGGTGGGATTGCCGCGCGAGTCAAGAATTTCTCTCGCGGTGACACGTTCAATGATAGATCCTCTCATATCCACACTCCTTTCTTTTGTGTTAGTCTTTCCTGTTTGAGGACGCGATATGCCGACAAACGGTGTGAGTTTTGTCTTGAAAGCAAAAATTGTGGAGAAAAGGGGTGTACAAACCTTAAAATATATGTTATACTGTTAATATCTATATATGGGCGCACGCGCCCGTGGAGGCGGAATGATGCAGAGCAAAGGATACAACAAAAACACACGTAAACCCTCGTATGCGCGAGAGGAAAAGCGTGGCGAGGTTCCCGTTACCCCTCGTGAAGAAAACGAGGTTGGAAACGGCGCCGTGATCGGCCGCAACGCCGTACGCGAACTACTTCGTTCGGGACGTGCCATTGACAAGTTGCTGGTCCAAAGCGGTCCGCGCGAGGGCGCACTAGTCCCCCTTGTTGGTGAGGCAATCGAGCGCGGGATCCCCGTGGTCGAAACCGAGCGACGCAAGCTTGATATGCTGTCGGGACATGCGCCTCATCAGGGCATTATTGCGATGGCGGCGGAAAAAGAATACTGCTCGCTTGAGGATATCCTTGCTATTGCGAGAGAGCGCGGTGAAAAGCCGCTTATTGTGGTGGCGGATGGCATTGCAGACCCCTACAATCTCGGCGCAGTAATCCGTTGTGCCGAGGGCTGTGGCGCGCACGGTCTTGTGATCCCCAAGCGCCACGCGGCGGGGCTTACCCCTGTGGTAAGCAAGGCATCCGCAGGTGCTATCGAACATCTTGCCGTGGCGAAGGTGCCCAACATTGCCGCCGCACTTGAGGTTTTAAAGGACGCAGGTCTTTGGGTGTATGCCGCCGAGGCAGACGGCACCGATTTCCGCGAAACGGATATGAAGGGCGGCGTTGCACTCGTCCTTGGTAGTGAGGGAAAAGGTGTATCCGAAGTGGTGCGTCGCAAATGCGATTTCGTGGTATCTATCCCGATGTACGGACGTGTAAATTCCTTTAATGTATCAACTGCCGCGGCGGTGCTTCTTTGCGAAGCGGCACGTCAGCAACGCCAGTAATGATGCGGGTAAATGAAACGAAAGGGGGACTTGTCGGATGAATCCGATGAAACAGCATACAGCGGATGGCGACGAGTATATTCTGACCCCCGGTGTGTTTGAACGAGCGGCCGGCAAGTCGGGCAGAGAGCTCACCGAGCAGGAACGGCGCGCAAGGGAATTAGTGGAAAGTATTGAGCGCGATCTATTCGGCTCGCGCTCGTCTTCGGTATACACAGAAACCGAGGAGAAGGAAAAGGGTGTTGCAGTCGAGCCCGAGGATGACAGTTGTGTTGGTGAGATTACCGTAGACGATGCGCCGATTGCCGCTCAAGGCACCTCGGTTGCTTACGATGAACTGGAGGAGCATACGGTCATTGAGCGGGAAACCGAAGCCCAACATACGACTGAAACGGAGGATGACGAATTCCGCTTTTTGCTTGATATGGACTACGAGGATGAGCTGGGCGATTCGGTTGGCTTTGAGCGAATCCGTGCCTATCACGAGGGGCGGATCAATGGCCGTTCTGTGCCGCGTGGGCTAAAACACGCTGAGTTTGAGGCGCAGATTCAGGAGCAGACGTTCCGAAACGAGTACAAAGAGCAGCGTGCGGGCAAGATTTTCCGTTTGGTGTTTGCTCTTTGCATGCTGTTACTTGTTCTGCTTTACGAACGCGCAGGTCTTATGGCGCGGACATTTGGCGGAATTCTGGATGGTACACAATATCCCGTCGCATACGTGTTAATCGGTGTGCAACTTTTGTTGCTTGAAACGGCGTTTTTTGCCAAGCCGTTGTGGGAGGGCTTTCTGCGTCTTGTGCGTTTTTCTCCCATTGACCATTCCTTTACCTCGGTGCTGGTGATCGGCACCTTTGTGTACCATTACATATTGCTTTTGGTGCCGAGTAACGGGCACCCCCCCGCACTTTATCTTTCGCCCGCGGCGTTTTCGCTTGCATTGCTTGCTACCGTGGAGTTTCTCGATTGGTATCGCGAATTTCTCGTGTATAACATCGTGTCCTCGCGCCATCAGAAATACGCGCTTGTGCCGCGTGTTTCCGTTGGTGGTGAGCGCGATCGCGCACGTGCACGCTTGGAGCGTGTGGAACTTGGCCAAAAAGAGTACTACGTGCGCCCCGTGGGGTTCGTGCGTAATTACTTCACCAATACCGCACAGCGTATGGATCACCATCGCAATCTCGGCGGGCATATGCTGATGATCCTTGCGATCGGCGCGGCGCTCGGACTGGTTTGTTTTGTCGGTTCGTCCGATATTGCACTGACTTTCCGGACTGTGTTTGCAACAGTGCTGCTTGCAGCCCCCTGTGCATCGCTTTTGCTTACGTCTGTGCCGATGTTTTTCTCAGCAGCCATTCGGCAGCGCGGCAAGAGCGCCATCGTTGGGGAGCGTCCTGTGGCGGAGTGCGCCGATCCTGCGACTGTTGTGTTGCCCGATCACGAGATTTTTGCCGCTATGGAGCACGATCAACTCCATTTGGAGAACGGTTGTGATATGCACGCCGTGACGGCACTCACCCGTGCATTGCTTGAAAAGATAGGCAGTCCGCTTGCCGCCGCGTTCGGCGTGGACGAATCCTCCCGTATTGATCCGAAGCGCGTGCGTCTTTTGGAGATTGAGGAAGCAGGTGTTTCCGCGCAGCTTGACGAGGAAGGCCCCACCATCATGTTCGGTACCGTTCCATTCGTAAAGGAAAAAGGCATCTCGGTGCGCCGTCTGGCAGATGATATCCCTGCTCACGTGTATAAGCGATTGTACGCCATTGCCGTGGACGGCAAAACGGCAGCTGTGTTCCTCGTGCGTTATCAACTGAAGCGCCACGTGCCCGCTCTTTTGCGCGAGCTCAGGCGCGTAGGTGTGCCTGCCGCGGTGCGTACTATGGATCCGTGCGTGCGCGCTGAGATCATGAAGCAGATTCTTGGTCCCTATGCACTTCACATCAGCGTAATCAAGCCGTCTTTGCGCGAGGTTGATGTTTCGACGGATCGTGTGGATGCAACGGTAGTGGCGCTGGATAGTTGTTGCGAGGTTGCGCGTGCATATGCCGCGTGCCGCTTGGTGCGCCGTGCGGGCATTTTGGGCAAGTGGATGCAGGCGATCTCATTATTACTCGGCGCAACGATTGCGGCTGTGCTTGCCGTATCGGGTGTGGCGCCCTCGGCGTTACTTGTTACAACGTGGCTTGTGGCGTGGTGCGCACTTTATACCGTTATTTGTTACTCGCTGCTTGATCGCAACGAGGAGAAGGAAAAACAACCAATCCCAAAAAAGAGGTCAACATGAATGAAAAAATCAGTTCGGTTTTGAAATCCGTGGAAAAGCCGGGTCGTTATTCGGGCGGTGAATACGGTGAGATTATCAAAAGCAAGACCGACGTGAAGGCGCGATTTGCCTTTGCATTCCCCGACACCTATGAGATCGGCATGTCCAATCTTGGCATGCGTATTCTGTACGGTGCTCTCAATCGCGAGAGTGATATTTGGTGCGAGCGTGTATTCTGTCCTTGGACGGATATGCAGGAAAAGATGCGCGAGCATAACATCCCTCTCTTTGCCCATGAATCGGGCGACCCCGTGAAGGATTTTGATATTCTCGGTTTCACGTTGCAGTACGAAATGTGCTACACTACGGTGTTGCGTATGCTGCAACTTGCCGATGTGCCGATGCTTGCCGCAGAGCGCAGCGAGGACGATCCCATTGTGATCGGCGGCGGTGCTTGCGCCTACAATCCCGAGCCCATTGCGGACTTTTTTGATTGCTTCTCAATTGGTGAGGGCGAGGAAAATCTCGTGGAGTTCACCAAGCTTTATATTCGCATGAAAGAGGAGGGGAGATATACCCGCTCCGCTTTCCTGCACGAGGCGGCGGCTACCATCAGAGGCATCTACGTGCCTTCGCTCTACGATGTAAGCTACAACGACGACGGCACCATTGCGACGGTTACACGCAAGTATAATGACGTGCCCGAAAAAGTGCTCAAAAACATCATTCCCGACATGGATAAGGCGTACTATCCCGATGGACTGGTGATGCCTTATATCGAGGCGGTGCATGATCGCATTATGCTGGAAGTTTATCGCGGCTGTATCCGCGGCTGTCGCTTCTGTCAGGCGGGTATGATCTGCCGTCCTGTGCGCGAGAAGACGCCCGAGGTGCTCGAAAAGCAGGCAAGGTGTCTGTATGATAGCACGGGCTATGAGGAGATCTCGCTCATGTCGCTGTCGATCAGCGACTATACCAAGCTGGAGCCCCTCACGCGCTCGCTATTGGAGTGGACGGATCGCAACATGGTGAGTCTTTCGCTCCCCTCGCTTCGCGTGGATAGCTTTAACAAGGAGTTGATGGATCGCATCGCATCGGTGCGCACCTCGTCGCTCACGTTCGCGCCCGAGGCGGGTACGCAGCGCTTGCGTGACGTGATCAATAAAAACGTGCGCGAGGAAGACCTCATGCATGCGGTAAACGTTGCGTTTGCAGGCGGTAAAACGTCCGTCAAACTTTACTTTATGAACGGGCTGCCCACTGAAACGTCTGAGGATATTGAGGGCATTGCCGCCCTTGCTTCGCGCGTGGTGCATGAGTACTATCAAAATCCCAACCGTCAAAAGGGAAGATCGCCGCAGGTTACCATCAGCGTATCCTGCTTTATCCCCAAGCCCTTCACGCCTTTCCAGTGGGAGGCACAGGACACCATGGAGATGCTTCGCGAGAAGCAGGAGTATCTTGCAAGCAAGGTGACGGATCGGAAGGTGCGCTATACGCATCACAACGCTAAGGTCAGCCATATCGAGGCGGTGCTCGCGCGTGGTAACCGCAAGCTTTGTGCGTCGCTTCTGCTCGCCGCCAAGGAGGGATTTTGTTTTGACGCGTGGGATGAGTTTTTTGACTATGACAAATGGCTGTCTGTGTTCGAGCGCACGGGGGTTGATCCTGCGTTTTTTGCCAACCGTGCCTTCGGGCTTGACGAGATCTTGCCTTGGGACATCATTGATTGCGGTGTAACCAAGGAGTTCCTGTTGCGCGAGCGTGCAAAGGCGTACGAGGCCACCACCACCCCCAACTGCCGCGAAAAATGTTCGGGCTGCGGTGCCAATCGACTGGGAGGAGAGCGCACGCCTTGCCCTACGTGCCATGTAAAACATGAAGGATAACGAAAAGAAATTCTCGCTGCCTATGCTGGAAACGCCGCGCACTGTGCGTGTGATGTTCCGCAAGGTTGGCAATCTGCAATACATTTCGCATCTTGATCTGCAACGGACTTTCTCGCGTGTGCTTGTGCGCGCAGGGTTGCCTCTGTGGTACACCAAGGGTTTTAACCCCCACATTAAAATGGTGTTCGGCATGCCGTTGCCTGTTGGATGCGAGAGCGAGTGTGAGTTTTTGGATATTCGCATTGAGCGAGAGATGTCCTGCGAGGAGATCAAGGAGCGCTTAAATGCTGAACTGACTGCCGAGCTTTCTGCACACGAGGTTTACGTGCCTGAGCGTAAGTTCACCGACATGGCGTTTGCCTCGTATGAGTATACGCTGACGCTGCCCGGTGCAAGCGAAGCGCTTGCCGATCAGATCGCGGCGTTGTTTGCCAACGGACCACTCATCGTTACCAAGCGCGCAAAGTCGGGTGAAAAGCAGGTGGATCTTTGTGAGTACATTCACAATATTTCCGTGCGTGCCGAGGAGGGCATGATCCGTATGAACGCGACCCTTGTGGCAGGTGAGGGCAAGACCATCACCCCTGAGGCGCTCATTGGCGTGCTTCGTGACCGCCTTGGACTTTTCACGGGCGATCCTATGCAGGAGCGCTATCGTATTCTGCGCCGCAACGTACTGCTTGCAGACGCCGAAACCCCGTTCAGATAATCAGAAAAACAGCCGCATGAGCGGCTGTTTTTTACCTTGCCTATGCAGAAAATGTCGGAAGGAGATGCGATGGAAATCTTATTTGAGGATGCCGCGCTGATCGTTGTGATCAAGCCGCGTGGCATGCTATCCCAATATAGTGAGTGCGAGCCCTCTGTGATTACAACGCTTGCCGATCACGGCACGCTCTATCCCGTGCATCGCCTGGATCGCGCTGTTGGCGGCGTGATGGTGTATGCAAAAACGAAGCGTGCCGCCGCGACGCTTTCTGGCGCTGTGCAACAGGGCTTGCTGTGTAAGCAGTATACCGCGGTGGTGTCGGGTACGCCTACCCCTGTGACGGGGGAGCTCTGCGATCTGCTTTTCAAGGATTCGGCGAGGAACAAAAGCTTTGTGGTAGATCGCGTGCGAAAGGGCGCCAAGGAAGCGATCCTTACCTACACCGTGCGGGATACGCGCGAGGTGGAAGGACGCACACTTTCTCGCGTGGAGATCACGCTGGTAACAGGGCGCTCGCATCAGATTCGCGTGCAGTTTGCGTCGCGCGGTTGGCCGTTGTTTGGGGACGGCAAGTACGGCAGCAGAGAGAAGGCGCCCTATCTCGCTCTTTTTGCTACGGCGCTTACCTTTCCTCACCCAACGACAGGGAAGCAGATGCACTTTTGCGCGCCCGTGCCGAATGATCATCCTTGGGATGCTTTCGGCAGCTCTGCTTATGAGATCGAGCGCAAGTATTTGATTGCATATCCCGATACGAAGGCGCTTTGCGCAATGGGCGGTTGCCGTGTTGCACGCATCGAGCAGACCTATCTGCACGCCGCGAACGGCGTGGCGCTTCGCGTGCGCCGCATCGAGGACGAGAGCGGTGTGCGCTATATCGAAACTGCCAAACGCCGCGTGAGCGATCTGCGCGCTGTAGAGGAGGAGAGGGAACTTACCGCCGCCGAGTATGGGGGATTGCTTGCGCGTGCGGATGAAACGCGTCGCCCCATCAGCAAGACGCGTTACAGCGTGCCGTTTGGCGGACATACGGTTGAGGTGGATGTGTACGACTTTTGGAATGACCGTGCGACTGTCGAGGTTGAACTGGCAAGCGAGAACGAGGA
>JAZNAM010000049.1:0-9218 GCA_045586515.1 Eubacteriales bacterium | reverse complement strand
ATCTTTTTTTGTGGGGGTATATATGAAGGGCGGAGCGGTAAGTGTTTGGACGTTAAAACGAGCACTCATTCTTTGTATTGCCTTGTTACTTGTGTTTACTCTGCTGTTGGTTCGTATCTTTTTTATTCAGGTGTTTGATTTTGAAAAATATCAAAAAAAGGTGCTTGATCAACTCACTACCGAGTCACCCGTTCGCGCGGCGCGGGGGGAAATACGTGACGCGCTTGGTCGTGTTTTAGCTACCAACCGCACGGCGTATCGTGTTTCAATTTTTCCCAATGTGATCGCAAAGAGCGAGCAGTGCGACACCATATGCGAAACGATTGCAAGCGGCCTGTCTCTTTTGCTATCCAACGTGAGCGCGAGTGACATACGCGCCCATATGGCGCATACTACGACATTGGAGCGCACCGTTGCGCGTTCTGTCGATGCTACCGTTGCCGCACAGGTGCTTTCGTTTGTTTCGAGCAAGAATTTACACGAGATGGTGGCGGTGGAAGCAATTACAGAGCGTTACTATCCTTATGGAACACTTGCCGCACACGTGCTTGGTTTTACGGGCAGCGAGGGACAGGGCCTTTATGGGCTTGAATTGCAGTACAACAGCGCTTTGGCAGGAGTAAACGGCTCCTACGTTACAGCGCGCGATTCTATGGGAAATGAAATGCCGAATGCGTACGAGGCGTACTTACCTGCGATAGATGGTTCTACGCTCTATACAACGATTGATGCATACGTGCAAGCTGTGCTTGAGGAACAGATTGAAACGGCGATGATCGAATCTGGTGCTGTAAATCGTGCTTGTGGGATTGTGATGGATGTCAATACAGGGGCGATTCTCGCGATGGCAACCGCCCCTTCGTTTGATCTGAACGACCCTTTTGAACTTAATGAGGACTGCAAGGCAAAGCTTGCATTGCTGGGATTTAAGGAGGGGACTGCAGAATACACCGCAAAGGCAAACGAGCTTTTGCTTGAAACCTGGTCCAACAAAGCGGCAACGGAGATCTATATGCCGGGCTCTACCTTTAAGACCCTTACTTGCTCGATGGTGCTTGAGGAGGATGTTGTGACAAATCTGGAGGAGGGTTTTTTCTGTTCAGGTGCTTTACATGTGGCGGACCGCGTCATTCGTTGCCATAAGAAGGGGGGGCACGGCTCACTCTCGTTTAGCGAAGGACTTCAGAACTCCTGCAACCCTGTTATGATGACAATTGCCGCGCGTCTTGGCCGTGATGCGTTTTATGAGTATGTGCGTGCATTTGGTCTGCTCGAAAAAACGGGAATTGATCTGCCGGGAGAGGGAAATTCGATCTTTCATGCAGAATCTACCTTCACTGATCTCGATCTTGCCACCGCATCCTTTGGACAGAATTTCAAAGTTTCTGTGCTGCAAATGATCACAGCTGTGAGTGCCGTTGCCAACGGCGGAGAATTGCTTGAACCCTATCTTGTCGAGCGTATTGAGGATGCGGATGGAAACGTCGTATATGAACACGAGCGCACAGTGAAGCGCAGCGTGATCAGCGAGGAAACGTCAGCCACTGTATCGGCTATTCTGGCGGAAGGTGTGGCAGGTACGGGTGGCGCAAAAAATGCGTATGTAGCAGGGTATCGCGTTGCAGCCAAAACGGGCACGTCGGAAAAAATCGGTGATGATGCAAGTGCGCGCATTTCCTCCTGCGTGGCGTACGCGCCAGCAGAGGCACCGAAGATTGCGGTGATTATTGTAGTAGATGAGCCAACGGAGGGGGTTAAATATGGCAGTGTAGTAGCAGCCCCTTATGTAGCCAACGTACTGGAAGCAATTCTGCCCTATCTTGGCGTTGAGGCGGTATATACCGAGGCGGAAGAGGAGAACCGTACGGTACGCGTGCCTTCTTGTGTTGGGCAGAGCGCTTCGCAGGCGAAAGCGCTTTTTACACAATCGGGGCTTGCGGTTACCTTTGTGGGGGACGGCGATACTGTTACGGCGCAGAGCCCTGCTGCGGGTACGCTGATAAAGCGTGCGGGTGGAAACGTTGTTCTTACCCTAGGTGACGCTGTGACGGAGTCTGTCAGCGTGCCGTCGGTTGTAGGGCTGAGTGCTAAGGAAGCCAATGAGCTGCTTATTAATGCGGGCTTTAACATAAGGATAGAAGGCAGTGCGGATTATCATACAAGCGGGAAAACGGTAACAACACAGTATCCGGCCGCAGGTGAGATTGTATCACGCGGCAGTGTGGTCGTTTTACGCTTTCCGTACGACGAGATTGCGGACTAACGGAGGTTGCTATGAAACTTGGAATGCTTTGCAATGAGGCGGGGATCTCGCTACCAGATGGGAGTATGTGCGACATAGAAATAACGGGCGTTTGCTCGGACACACGTGCGTTGCAACCGGGTGAAGCTTTTGTTGCTTTACGTGGGTTTCATTGTGACGGGGCAAAGTTCGTAGCGGAAGCACTTTCGCGTGGTGCGCGCGTTATTGTCGCAGAGCGCGTCATGGAAGGCGTTCCCACCTTGGTTGTACCCAATGCCAGAGAGGCACTCGCAAGGCTTCTTGATGCGTGGTATGGGCATCCTACAAAGGGAATGACACTTATCGGTATTACAGGGACAAATGGAAAAACGTCGAGCGCGCTCATGCTGTTCCATATCTTACAGCGACAAGGATGGCGCGTGGGATTGATCGGTACGCTTGAGTGTCGTGTGGGAGATGAACAGATCACGGTGCAGGGCGGTCATGCACTTGCCAATATGACAACGCCCGATCCGGAGCAGCTTTACGCTTTGTTTGATGAAATGAGACGGCGCGGGGTATCCTACGTAGTGATGGAGGTGACCTCGCACGCACTTGCGCTTGATAAGGTGGCACCCTTGCATTTTTCACGTGCGGTGTTTACTAATCTCACCCCGGACCATTTTGATGTTCACGGCGATATGGAAGCGTATTATGTGGAAAAGCGAAAGTTGTTTGATAGGTGCGATGAGGCGATCATTTGCCGCTATAATCCGTATGGCATACGGCTTTGGGATTCGCTTGACTACCCACTTTACGATGTATCCGAGCGCACGGTCAAAAACGTTGTTCGTTGCGGTTGTGACGGTGTTTCCTATACGCTTTGTTTGCCGAGCGGTGGCGAGGAGCGCATTTCATTGCCTGTTCCCGGGCAATTTTCCGTGGAAAACAGCGCGCTTGCCGCGATGTGCGCGTTTTCCCTTGGCGTGCCGCCCGATGCCATCAGAGAAGCGCTTTGTGACTTTCACGGGGTGCGCGGTCGTATGGAGCGTGTAGGGGAGCGTAATTGGGATGTGAACGTGTTTCTTGATTACGCACATACTCCCGATGCACTTTTTAAATTATTGTTGACTGTACGGGAGTTCGCTGCAAAATCGGCGCGTATCATTGTGCTATTTGGATGCGGTGGTGATCGTGATCGTAGCAAGCGCCCTGAAATGGGGCGTGTCGCAACGGCGCTTGCTGACTTTACCATCATTACATCGGATAACTGTCGCAGTGAGGATCCAGCTCGTATCATTGCGGATATTATGCGTGGGGTGGACAAAGAAAAGCCCCACGTTGTGATTCCTGATCGACGCGATGCGATTGCCTACGCCGTGAGCCAAGCGCAGAAGGGGGACATTTTGCTGCTCGCCGGAAAGGGACACGAGGAGTATGAAATAAAAGGAATGGTTCGTTTGCCGTTTTCGGAGCGAGAGATCGTTGCTGGGGAGATGCGCGCACGCATGGAGGGGTCTCGATGAGAATTACCTTGCCTGACGCGTTGCGTGATCCATGCCGCCTCGCATCTTTGCTTGGTGTAACCCTTGATCAGTCTGCGCACGGCATTTCCATTCACGGAATAGCTACACATTCTGCTGAGGTGCATGCCGGGGATATGTTTGTTTGTCTTGACGGCACTCATACAAATGGGGCAACGTACGCCAGAGAAGCGCTGTGTCGAGGGGCAGTTGCGATACTTGCACAGCGCAACAAACAGCCGACGGGAGAATTTCTTTCTTTTCGTTGTGGTGACACGATTGCGGCGCTGCTTCAAGCGGCACACAGATACCGCGAGGAGGTAGGTGCTCGTGTGATTGCTGTGACCGGAAGTACGGGTAAAACAACGGTAAAGGAAGCAATTGCGGCAGTCCTTTCAAATGCGCCGCATAGTGAAGGGAATTTTAATAGCAGAATCGGTATGCCGTTATCCGTACTTTCCATGCCGCCTGCCTCTCATTGGGTGCTCGAACTTGGGATTAATATGCGTGGTGAGATGCGTGAGATGGCAAGTGCGCTTCGTCCCGATGTTGCGGTGATCACCAACGTGGGGAGTGCGCATATTGGTGCCTTTGGCGATTTCTCCACGCTTCTTTCGGAAAAATTGGAGTTGGCTGGCGCGCTTGGGCAGCGAGGCACGCTTGTCGTGCCGGAAGAATTGCCGCTGTCTTCGCTTGGTATACCCTGTCAAGTCATACGCGTCGGTTCTACGTATGGGGTCGATGCTTTGCTTCAGAACGTGCGTACGTGCGGCGACGGGACGCATTGCGATCTCGCTGTGAGAGATAGACGAATAGAGAACTTGTTTTGGCCGATACCCGGGCGCATCGGTGTATCTGTGATTGGTCTTGTAGGTGCGGTTGGCGTATTGGAGGGGCAATCGGATCTCAACATACGACAATCCCTCCTTGCGGCGGGAGAAAGCACACCGCGTATGAAACGAGTGTGCGTAGGCAAGCGTATTTTTTTGGATGACTGTTACAACGCCTCTCCCGAGGCGATGATTGCGTCGCTTGAGGTGCTTTCGGTTATTGGGAAAGATCGGCCGCTTGTTGCTGTGCTTGGTGATATGAGGGAGTTAGGGGTATACGCGCCTACACTGCATGATGCCGTCGGGGTGTTTGCGGCACGTATGGGACTTTCTGCGCTTTATACGTATGGCGAGGAAGCCATGATGGTTGCCAGTGGCGCGGCACGGGTTGGCATGCCGCGCGAACGTATATATAAGTATCGTGAGTGCGAGCGTGACGCGCTTGTTTCGGCGTTGATACGCGATTTGCCCGATGAGGCAGTGGTTTTATACAAAGCGTCCCGCGCGATGGCGATGGGCGCTATTTTAAAGGCCGTAAAGGAGGGGATAACGTGAAAGAAATGTTGTGGTTTGGCGCGTTGCTGTTTTTTCTCGCCTTTTTCCTCACGGTAATCGCGGAGCGCATACTAATTCCTTTGCTTAAAAAGTGGCGTGCGGGGCAGCCAATCCTGGAGATTGGACCCGCTTGGCATATGGCAAAGGCGGGTACGCCTACACTCGGCGGTATCGGATTTATTGTAGCAATCGTGCTTTGCGCTTGCGTGTTCGCGCGTTGCTCGATACAGGATGCGTCGAACATGTGGGGGAAGATGACTCTACTTGTTTGCTTTTCCGTTTTTTGCGGTGCTATTGGCTTTTTTGACGACTGGTGCAAACTCAGGAAGCGTGAAAACAAGGGGCTTAGTGCTTTGCAAAAGTATGCGTTGCAATTGATCGTATCCGCTGTTTTCCTTGTGTTCGCCGTACGTCTTTTTGGTGTGGAGGGCGCTGTTTCTTTGCCGTTTACAGAGCGCAAAATCATACTTGGTGTGTATTATTATCCGCTTGCCATGCTCTATCTGACGGGTGTGATCAATGCGCTCAATCTTACCGATGGTGTAGATGGGCTGTTGTCTTCTACCACGGCTGTTTTTGCGCTGTTTCTCGTGGCATGTGGTATTGCTGACAATAATGGTACGGCGATGACTACGGGCGCCTTGTTGCTTGGTGCGATGCTGGGATTTCTTTGCTTCAATCATCACCCGGCGAAGGTATTTATGGGGGATACAGGGTCACTTTTTCTTGGCGCAATGGTTGGTGGATACGGTATTCTTTCTCCCTCGCCACTCGCTGTTTTATTAGGGGGAGGTGTGTTTGTGTCAGAGGCGATTTCCGTTATCGCACAGGTGGTATATTTCAAATGTACAAAAGGAAAACGTTTGCTGCGTATGGCACCGTTACACCACCATTTTGAGAAATGCGGGTGGTCGGAAGTGCGGGTTGTTGGCATCTTTTCTCTTGCCGGCCTTTTGTTTGCCGCGGCGGCGTTTTTCGGGAGATGATATATGGGGGGAAAGGAACTCTTTTTTGCGCGGCGAAAAGGACAGAGAGAGGGGAGAGGTACCCCCGATCTTCTGTATCTTTTTCTTGTGTTTTGTATGCTCGTTTTTGGCGCTGCAATGTCGTACAGCGCCAGCGCGGTTTACGGGCAACAATTCTACGGTGACAGTACTTATTTTTTTAAGCGCTACATCTTGTTTGCGGTGCTTTCTGTATTGGTAACGGTGCCGTGCGTCCTTTTTTCAAAACCTGCTTTTTGGCGTGTTTTTGGCGTATGCTTGTATGGAATTTCCTTGTTTTTGCTTGTTTTGGTACTGCTTATTGGCACAGTAGGTGGTGGTGCACAACGCTGGCTTGTATTGGGCCCGCTTACCATACAGCCCTCTGAGATCGCGAAGCTCGCACTGGTACTGGTGCTTGCACTTGTACTGTCAAGATATGAGAAAAAAGTCGTATCAAAAAAGCGTGGGGGAGGCAGTGTTCGTTATGGCGTATTATTACCGGGTGGATTAATCGCCTCGGTGTGTTTATTAGTGGCTGCAGAAAAGCACATATCGGGGCTGATGATCCTCGCCATGATCGGCGTTGCTATGATGTTTCTTGGTGGTACGCGATGGCGCTATCTTGGTATGATGGCGCTTACAGTTGTGCTTGCAGGCACGCTGCTGATTTTGGTATCTTCTTACGCCCAGGTGCGTGTGAATACGTGGTTACATATCGAGGAGGTAGATCCGCTCGGTTCTGCGTGGCAGACACTTCAAGGATTGTACGCCATCGGCTCGGGCGGATTTTTTGGCCTTGGCTTTGGAAACGGCAGGCAAAAACACGGCTATGTGTCACAGCCGCAAAACGACTTCATTTTCACAGTGATCTGTGAGGAGCTTGGCTTTGTTGGTGCGTTTTTTGTTATCGCACTGTTTATATTGCTCGTCGTGCGCGGCTTTCGTATTGCAGCACATGCTCCGGATCGTTTTTCTTCGCTTGCGGTGTATGGGATCTCGTTAAAGCTGGCTTTGCAGGCGATTTTGAACGTTGCGGTTGTTACGAATTCTATGCCAAATACGGGTGTTTCCTTGCCGTTTTTTAGCTCGGGTGGGACCTTTCTTGCTATGCAAATTTTTGAAATGGGGATCGTGCTGTCTATTTCGAGATACAGCACGCAGAAACGATGATGAGAGTGGTGATCGGATGCGGCGGTACGGGTGGGCATATTATGCCGGCTATTGCTATCGCTGATATCATACGCAAAAGAAGCGAGCGTTCGGAAATCTTATTTATTGGTGCACAGGGCGGCATGGAGGAAAAACTTGTGCCGCAAGCGGGCTACGCGATACGCACGCTTCATATAATGGGATTTTCGAGACGGATGAGCGCTTCAAATTTAAAAGCGGCGTATCTGGCGGTACGCTCCACGGCAGCGGCGATACATTTACTGGAAACATTTCGCCCCGATATTGTGATTGGCACGGGCGGATATGCGTCCTATCCCGCGCTTCGCGCTGCGATACGATGTGGAGTTCCTTCTGTGGTGCACGAGTCTAATGCGGTGGCGGGGCTTGCTGTTCGGCATCTTTCGGCGCGACTTGATCGTGTATGGCTTAATTTTGATGAGGCAAAGGAATCGCTTGCGCGTTCGGCGTCCGTGCTCACGGTAGGGAATCCCTTGCCGCGCGGATATGAGCGCCCAACGCCCGCTTCCTTGCCGGCAGGGAAACGGTATATGGTGCTCTCCTTTGGTGGGAGTCGCGGCGCGACAGTGCTCAATCGGGCGGTGCTTTCCCTCATGGAATGGGAAAAGGAGCGCAGTGACATCTATCACGTGCACGCCACGGGAGAACGCGAATACGAGGCGTTTTGCAAGGAGATGGAAGCACGAAAACTTTCCCATCGTTCACAATATCGCGTGGTTCCGTTTCTTTCTCCCATGGCACCATATATGGCGGCAGCCGACGTGGTGATCAGCCGTGCGGGGGCAATGAGTATCAGCGAACTTGCTGCGCTCTCTAAGGCGGCAGTTTTGATTCCTTCGCCTAACGTCACAGGGAATCATCAATACCGCAACGCAAAGGCGCTTGCCGACAAAGGGGCAGCACTTTTGTTTGAGGAGGAAAACATCACGGACACAAGCTTGCGTGATGCTGTTTTTTCATTGCTTTCAGATACTGAGCAGCGTCGCTCGCTTCAAACGGCGATTCATTCATTTCACCATCCCGTGGCAAACGACGAGATCTTCGCCGACATTTGCCGCTTGTGCGGAAAAAACGGCGAAAAACGGTATTAGAAAGAGGCGTTTTTTAATCGCAAATGAAAACTTTTTGTTAATATGCAAAAAAATCAAAACTTTTTTCAAAAAACGTATTGCAAAATGTGGGGAAATATATTAGAATAAGTATATGTTAATTCATTGAGTGTACGAGGTGCACCCGCGTAGCGGGTCGCTTCTGAAAAGAGAGGAGAATTTTAAGTTATGATGTTTCAGCCCGAGAATACTTTTGAGAGTGGCGTAACGATCCGAGTCATTGGTGTAGGCGGCGGCGGTAACAATGCTGTAAACCGTATGATCGCGGCCAATATCCGCGGTGTGGATTTCGTTTCCATCAACACGGACCGTCAGGCACTTCGCAAGTCCGAGGCATCCACTCAGATGGTTATCGGCGAGAAGATCACGCGCGGCTTCGGTGCAGGCGCAAACCCCGAGATCGGCGCGCGCTCCGCAGAAGAGTCTCTTGACGCTATTAAGGAAGTTCTTAACGGTGCGGATATGGTGTTCGTTACCGCTGGTATGGGCGGCGGTACCGGTACCGGTGCTGCTCCCGTTGTTGCTCGCGTCGCTCACGAGATGGGTATTCTTACCATCGGTATCGTGACCAAGCCTTTCGCTTTCGAGGGCAAGCGTCGTATGGAGCAGGCTGAGAAGGGTATCAAGGAGCTTCGTCAGTTTGTTGACGCACTTGTTATCATTCCCAACGAGAAGCTTAAGGAGGTTTCCGATACTCGCATCACTCTTGGTAACGCATTCGAGATCGCTGACGACGTTCTCCGTCGCGGTGTGCAGAGTATTTCTGAACTGATCAATGTTCCGGGCTTCATCAACCTCGACTTTGC
>JAZNAM010000048.1:0-8072 GCA_045586515.1 Eubacteriales bacterium | reverse complement strand
TCTCACCTTGTTCGACCACGTCTCCATTTCGCCTCGTGGCGAAAACCGGTGGACGTCTCCCCCGCAGTTTACGGTTCTCTACTACGGCGAGCTCTTGACGTCTCACCTTGTTCGACCACGTCTCCATTTCGCCTCGTGGCGAAAACCGGTGGACGTCTCCCCCGCAGTTTACGGTTCTCTACTACGGCGAGCTCACACTACGGGGCGTCGGGGACGTCGCCCCGTTTGAACGTACAAACAAAAGGCGCACCGACGGTGCGCCTTGGGATATGGCGTTATGGTTACTGTTTTTTGCGCTTGATAACAAGCAGCAAGGTGACAAGCAGGGCGGCGATTGCCGTCACGATGGTGACGGGCAGCCAAACGCTGTCCATAAACGGCTCGGCAACGAGCTGTGTGAGGTCAAACGCACCCGTTTCGGGGTTTTGCACGTTTGCAAGCACGAGCACCGCGTCCACGACTGCACCAGCGCCCGCAATCAACCATGCAAGGGTAGAATTCCACCCCGTTTTGACACTTCCCTGTTCCCTTTGCATGCGAACGGGGCGTTCACGCGTGAAGTCAACGATGCCGCCGAGATAGGCGGCAAGCGCCACGGTGACGATGGCTTCGGGAAGCATATACGTGGCATTATAGCCGAGCGAGTAAAGAAGCGCTGCGCCGTCGGGGATCGAAAGCCCCACCCAAACGGTTGCCCCCGCCACCACGTGACACGCATAGCGCAACGCGCAAACCGTGGCGCTGCCGAGCGCTAGCGCGGCGGATTGCTTTTTCACGACACGGCGATACATACCGCCAAGACCAAGCAAGCCAAACGCGGCGAAATAGTCAAGCAGGATCACGGCAAGGATGGATTGCCACGTGGTAAAATACGTGAGATTGTTGAGCCCCAACAGCTGTTGCAACAGCGCGAAAGCGGCGCCGCCGCCAAGCCCCCACGCGATACCGTGGCGATAGGAAAGCAACACGATGGGGAGCATAGACGCAAGCGTCACCGAGCCGCCGTAAGGCAGATCAATCATTTTGAACAGTGAGAGCACCGTGGCGAGTGCGACGAGCAATGCCGCCTCTACCAGGGCGCGCGTGCGGTTGGTTGTGCGAACAGACATGGTTTTCTCCTTTGAAACAAAAATTTACCGCACGGAAATCTCCGTGCGGTAAGGTTGTTTCGTATCACAGTACCATATCCCTTGCAATCTTCCTACGCCGGTATTATCCGTATCAGGTTAAGGGTTCAGGCGCAATGCCTATCTCAGCCGTCAGCATTCAAAGCACGCTTTGAACATGACAGCACCCCTGATTTCTATGCGGTTGTGAGTGTATTGTAGCATAAAGGGAAACGATTGTCAAGAGGGGGCAAATCCACTCAAACACCATTTCCCCATTAACGAGGAAAATCGCGTCAGAGCAAGACGCACCGGAGCAGACGGACGATGGCGATGTTGGCCATCGTTGAGTTCGTCTGCGAGGAGCAACGTAGCTATGACGCGATTTTACCGTTAATAGGTAGTATTTGCCGAAACAGATACGATCGACGCAGACTTCGCCACATCCTCATCCAACTGGACAAACTGCATATACTGCTGACAGCGCTCTTGCAGGAGGTACTCCATGCACAGATTGCTGAGGGACTCGAACCACTTTTGGTTGGCGGTGTTCTGCCATGCGTAATCATCAATCGCCACACGCATGATCAGATAGTAGCCACCGCTGGATTCCAAAATGGCAAGCTCACCCTCATCAAGTTTAGCGAGCTCAAGCGCGAAGGTGCCAAACACCTCGTCAGTGGTATAGGCGCCTGCCGCAAAATACATACCGTTGGGCGCATACGTGTCGTTGAACGCGGAGTTATCCGACCACGTTTCGGCATATTCCAGGAAGCGCGCGGGGTTGCCCTTGCAATCCTCGGCAATCGCCTCAAGCGCCTCGTAGCGCGCCGCGATCTCCTCCTCGGTGTAGGTGGTGAGGACATAGTTGCCACTCGAATCGGTGGTATACTTGATCACGCCGTTTTCGGTGTCATAGGCAATCTTGCCTTTCTCCTCGCCATCGGCGGCGGGCAGACGATACACGGGGTTGCCAAACGTATCGGTTTCCCCCTCGGAGATCACACCGTTTGCCGTATCATAGGCGATTGCAGTGCCGTCCTTTACGTAGTAAACCGACTGCCCTTCATTGCGATCGTGCTTATAGTAGGTGTGAGAGATCATCATTTGATAGCCGCGATAGTAATACTTCTGGTAGAACTCCTCCTTGGCGCTAGATGCAAGAAGCGAGCCGTTTGCACCATACAGATGCGTCTTGAGCTGATCCATCTTCGCCTCCAAAATGGCGGCGTCGCGCAAGGTGGTAATATTCGCGCCGTAGGAGGAAAGCGCGGCATTGAGTTGCGCCTTGGAGCCATCGGCAAGTTCCTCGATCAGCGTGTCAATCCACTCATCAATGGACTTTTCGGTTTCTTTATCCAGTTTCAGACCAAGCTCATCGTACAGATAGAGCGCCGCAGCGATCTGACGCATACCTTCGAGCACCTGCTCGTTATAATACTCCTCGGCAGTTTTGCCGTCGAGCGACACGATGGAAGCCCAGTAACTGTCGCTCGTCACGTTCTCGCCGCCCGCGGCAAGCTCGCCCTTCATACGCGACAAATAGAGCAGGTATACGTTCATAGAGATCTCATTTTTGCCTGCCTTGATCATCGTTTTGCCGTGGTTTGCACACGCACTCAGCACGCCGAGTGCGAGCACGAGGGCAAGTAGTGCTGCCATGATCTTTACGATTTTCTTCATTGGTTCTTTCCTTTCTGCGAAAGCTCACTATAACGTAGGAAAAGCGACACAAGGTCGTCAAGCCCTGCATTTCCCTTTTCCATACGGTAACGAATCGTGGGGGGGGTGGAGAGCACCATGCGCAGTTTTCCCTCTCGCTCGTTTGCAAGCGTCATCCACACATCAAGCGTGGGCTCGGGTAGGGTGATGATCAGCGTGGTGCCATCCTGCCGCAAATTGGTCACACCCGCACGCGCGGCAAGCGAGCGAATGAGCGCGATCTTAAGGAGATTGGACGCGGCGCGCGGCAGATCGCCATAGCGATCAAGCAGCTCGTCGGTCATATCCGAGAGATCGTATGGGGTTTCAATCAGCGAAATGCGCTTGTAAAGCCCCATGCGCTGGGTGGGAGATTTCACATAGCGCTCGGGCAAGCAAGCGTCAAAGTTCAAATTGACAATGCAGTCGATCTTCTCCTCAACAGTTTCACCGCGCTCTGCAAGCACGGCGCGCTCGAGGAGCTTGACGTAGAGCTCGTAGCCGACGGCATCCAGGTGGCCGTGTTGCTGTGAGCCGAGCAGATTGCCAGCTCCACGCAGTTCCAGATCGCGGAGTGCAATGCGGAATCCCGCACCAAACTCGGCGTACTCGCGGATCGCCTCCAGTCGGCGGCGTTGCATATCGGTGAGCGCGCGCGACTTCGGATAGGTGAAATACGCATACGCGCGTCTGGGGGAGCGGCCTACTCTGCCGCGCAACTGGTGAAGCTGAGAAAGCCCCATACGGTGCGCGTTATCGACGATCAGCGTATTGGCGTTGGGCACATCAATACCCGTTTCGATAATGGTGGTTGCCACCAATACGTCGATCTCACCCGTGAGCATTTCGCCCCAAACGCGCTCCAGCTCATCCTTGGTCATTTGACCGTGTGCCACAGACACACGCACCTCGGGAATCGCACGCGAGATCGTTGCCGCCACCTCGTAAATGCTTTCCACCGCGTTGTGCAGATAAAACACCTGGCCGCCCCGGCGCAACTCGCGCCGTATCGCTTCCTCTACGATGAGCCCGTCATCCTCTAACACGTAGGTCTGCACGGGCAAACGGTCACCGGGGGCTTCGTCCAACACGGAAATGTCGCGGATACCGCTCATCGCCATGTTCAGCGTGCGCGGAATGGGCGTCGCCGTGAGGGTGAGCACGTCCACGTTGCCACACAGCGCCTTGATCTTCTCCTTTTGTGCCACGCCGAAGCGCTGCTCCTCATCTACGATGAGCAGTCCCAAGTCCTTAAAATGCACGTCCTTTGAAATCAGGCGGTGCGTACCCACGATGATGTCGACGTCACCGCGCGCCACGCGCGCAAGCGTTGCTTCGATCTGTTTGGGGGTGCGGAAGCGTGATACCATGTCCACGCGCACCGCAAACGCGCGCATGCGCGACTGAATGGTTTGGTAGTGTTGCAGGGCGAGAATGGTGGTGGGCACCAGTACGGCAACCTGTTTGCCCGCAAGGATCGCCTTGTACGCGGCGCGCAGTGCCACCTCGGTTTTGCCAAATCCCACGTCGCCGCAAAGCAATCGATCCATCGGCGTCGCACACATCATATCCGCCTTGATATCCGCGGCGGCGGCGAGCTGACCCTCGGTTTCCTCAAAAGCAAATGCGCTCTCAAAATCCACTTGATACGCGTCATCCGCGGGGAATGCGTAGCCGGGGCGGCGTGCGCGCTCTGCGTAGAGCGTGATGAGTTCCTTTGCCATATCCGCAACCGCGGCTTTGGCGCGCGCCTTGGCTTTCTTCCAATCGCCCCCAGCAAAACGTGAGAGTTTTACGCTGCCGTCATCGGCGTGCGCACCAATGTATTTGGACACGCTGTCCAGTCGATCACAGGGCAAGAATAACTGGTCGCTCCCCGCATACTGAATACTCACGTAATCGCGCGTTACCCCATCAATGGTGAGCGTTTCAAGCCCCATATAGCGTCCAATACCATGCGCCTCGTGCACCACGAGATCGCCCACGCGCAGATCTGCATAGGACAGGATCGCGCCGCGTCCGCTTTTTTTCTTCGCGCCATGGCGCGCATGCGAGCGCACGGCAAGTCCGCCCACGCGCGTATCAAGAGAAAGCGAGAGCACCGCAACGGCGGCACCTGCCAGTTCAAAGCCCGCGGTGGGGGTGCCAAAGCCGATGAGCAGTTCCCCGACGGGGGGCAGTTCCCGCTCGGTGTTGCTCGCCACGCGCACGGTGTACCCCGCGGCGGTGAGTTTTTCGGCGGCGTCCTTTGCGGACGTTTCGTTTTCGGCGAAAATCAGCACCCGTTGCGAGGTGTTTGAGTAGTTTGCCAGATCTTCGAGCAACAGCTCAAAGCGCTCGCCATAGGCAACGGTGTGCTTGGTGCGAAAGCTGTAAAGACCACCAAGGCGCTTGCCCGCAAGCCCCTCCGAGATCGAGTTTACGTGCAGCGTCACGTGGCTGTCGAGAAAATGTTCCAGATACGAAGCACTCTCGCCGTATACGGCGGCACGCGCAGGCACAGTGCCTGCTTCGATGAGCTCCTTAACCTCCTCCTCGCGATGTGCAAGGGCGGCATCCAAGCGCTTTTTAACGGCATTGGTGCCGCGCAGGATCACCAAGGGGGGCGTTTCAAAGTAGGAGAGCAAGCACTCGCGTCGCTCATCCACGAGCGAGAGGTACTTATCCGCAAAGCGCAGTTCCCCATCCGTGCGACACGCTGCAAGCTCGGCGAGAAGCTCCTCGCGCGCACGCTCGTCCGCGACATGTGGGAGGTGCGTTTCGATGGCGGCGGCGATACGTGCGCGCGCATCGGCATCGGGCAGCACCTCACGTGCGGGGGGGATTTCGCACCCCATTATGGGGGTAATCAGTCGTTGAGTATCAGGGTCAAAGAGCCCCATGCGGTCAATTTCATCACCAAACAGCTCGATGCGCAGAGGACGCGCCCCCGTGCGCATGGTACCGTCGGTGTCCAGCGCGCGCAGATTGGGGGCAAAAATATCCACAATGCCGCCGCGTACGGCGAATTGTCCCGCGCTCTCCACGATCTCTACGCGTGCATATCCTGCACGCGAAAGGCGTGCGGAAAGTGCCGCCACGTCCACGCTGCTGTCAAAATCAAGTGAAATGGTGTGTGTGCGAAGCGCTTCGCGCGACACGGTGTAACCAAGCGCCGCGTCGGGCGTGGTCAGGATCACGTCAAAGTCGGCACGCGTCATGCCAAACAGCACGCGCACACGGTCATGCTCGTACTCGTGCGACGCGGTGATATTGTAAAAAGTTAGGTCACGCCCCGTATAGACAGCGGTGCGGAGTCCGTAGGTATCAAGCAATGCGGCAAGACGCACGCACTCCTTCTCTTCGGAAAGCAGAATAAGCGTGGGCGCTTTTCTCTTTGCAAGATCGCAAAGCAACGTGGCGACCAGGCCGTCCGTTGCCCCATCGCAAAGCCCCGATGCCGCAAACGGCAGTGTACGCGATGTGCCAAGAGCAGTAGCGAGATCGTCACGCAGGGCAAGATATTCACGCTCCGCATGAAAGCAAGCGGGTATCAGCATACCGCACCGTTACATTTGGCTTGCGCCGCGGCAAGATCGCCGCGCAACAAAAGCTCTGCTCCCTCTCGTACCACGGGGAAGGTCTTGGCAAGCGTTTCGCGCTCCGTAGCACTAAAACGCGAGAGCACCCAGTCGGCAAGGTCGTAGTCGGGGGTGGGCTTTTCTCCCACGCCCAGTCGGATACGCGGAAACGCGTTTGAGCCGAGCTGTGCCACGATGCTTTTGATGCCGTTGTGGCCACCGTCACTGCCCTTGCCGCGCACACGCATGCGCCCCACGGGGAGCGTCACGTCGTCATAGATCACGATCACGTTCTCGGGTGCAATCTGGTAAAATGCCGCCGCCTCGCGCACCGCTTCGCCCGACAGGTTCATAAAGGTCTGCGGCTTCATGAGCAGCACACGTGCGTTGCCCAGCATTACCTCGGTTGTAAGTGCGCGGTAACGGGCGCGGTCAATCTTCACGCCACAGCTCTCGGCAATATGATCCAACGCGAGAAAGCCCGCGTTGTGGCGCGTACCCTCATACTGTGCGCCGGGGTTGCCAAGGCCCACGATCAGGTGCGTAATGGGTCCACTTGCCGAAGGGACGTTTTTTTCAATTTTTTTGAACAGGTCGAAAATGTTTGCCACGGCAAGCTCCTCTTTTCCTCAGTTGATGTAATGGGTGCCGAAAACACCGAAACGCCGCCGTATGAGGGACGCCCCCCATCACGCCGACGATGTCAAATACTTATATGCTGATATTATACAATGTTTCGGGGACGATGTCAAGAAAAAAGTGTGCAGGCGCGCAACAGCCGTGAAAAAAGCCCTCCCTGAGAGCACGTCTTCCTTTCGCCACCCCCTTTTTTGTGCACTTTGCTTGCAAGATGCGCAAGGTAACGCGCGACCTTTGTGTAAAAAATTTCCTATTTTTTTGCATGCGCTCTTGTAATCCGTTTGTAAGTGTGTTATAATATTACACGTTACGCACACGAGATACTGCTCGCGTGGGCTACCAATCCCAAGAAAAACAAAATTTCGGAGGTATTATCACTATGGCAAAGAAGTATTGCTATCTCTTCACAGAGGGTAATGCAAACATGCGTGAGCTTCTGGGCGGTAAGGGTGCAAACCTTGCTGAGATGACCAACATCGGTCTTCCTGTTCCCCAGGGCTTTACCATCAGCACCGAGGCCTGCACTCAGTACTACGAGGACGGCCGCAAGATCAATGACGCGATCCAGGCAGAGATCAACGAGTACATGGTTAAGATGGAGGGCATCACCGGCAAGAAGTTCGGTGACCTTGAGAACCCCCTGCTCGTTTCTGTTCGTTCCGGCGCACGTGCATCCATGCCCGGCATGATGGATACCATCCTGAACCTCGGCCTCAATGAGGACGTTGTGAAGGTCATGGCTGAGAAGTCCGGCAATGCTCGTTGGGGTTACGACTGCTACCGCCGCTTTATCCAGATGTACTCCGCCGTTGTTATGGAGGTCGGCAAGAAGTACTTCGAGGAGCTCATCGATAAGATGAAGGAAGAAAAGGGCGTTAAGCAGGACGTTGAGCTTACCGCAGAGGACCAAGTCGGATCGTAGCCATGTCGTTCTGTGAGCCAAGGAGTTGGGGCCTACTATTGTCTTCCTAAGACCGCTTGGCCTCCGACTTCTTCGAGGAGCTCATCGATAAGATGAAGGAAGAAAAGGGCGTTAAGCAGGACGTTGAGCTTACCGCAGAGGACC
>JAZNAM010000047.1:0-33348 GCA_045586515.1 Eubacteriales bacterium | reverse complement strand
ATCCGACTTAGAGCGGCAACCTTGTCAAGCATAACCTCAAGTGCGGCAACGTCGCCACCGCAGATCTTCATCGTGTTATCCACAAACAAATCGGTCACGTCGTAGTTGCTTGCAAGAATGCCTGCAACAAAGCCGTAAAGTGCTTCAGCATCGCGTACAAAATATTCTTCGGTATCAATCAAACGAACTTTGGACGTAATATCAAAACGCAACTGCGTGCCCTTCTCGATGCAAACAACATCACCCTTAGAAGCTGCGGCTGCGGCGTTAACTTTTTCAATCAGGGTCTTAGTTTTACCGGTGCCCTTCAAACCGATCATAATTTTCAGCATGGGACTGTACCTCCGAATTTTGATACGTGACGAAGACTTTCCTCGTTACACTATCATTATACACGATTTGTTTTGGAATTTCAAGGGGATTTTGACAAAAAAGTGAAGCACCGAAAGAATTTTTCGGTGCTTCACAGCAGTTTTCAGTTCATCAACCGAGGCGTGCCTCAAGCTCTGCTTTTTGTGCCTCGTAGCCAGGCTTGCCAAGCAAAGCGAACATATTCTTCTTGTATGCCTCAACACCGGGCTGATCGAAGGGATTGACGCCAAGCAGATAGCCGGAAATGGCGCATGCCTTCTCGAAGAAGTAGATCATATAGCCAAGCGAATAAGCACTGCGATCCTCAACCTCGACAACGATGTTGGGCACACCACCATCGATGTGTGCAAGCAACGTGCCCTTGCGTGCCATATCGTTGACGTAGTTAAGATCCTTGCCCGACAGGAAGTTCAGACCATCAATGTTCTCGGGATCATACGGAATCAACTGTTCCGTGCCCGTTTCCTTCACCCAAACAACGGTTTCAAACAGGTTTCTCATGCCGTCCTGAATGTACTGGCCAAGAGAGTGAAGATCGGTGGAGAAAATGACGGAAGACGGGTAAATGCCCTTCTTATCCTTGCCCTCACTCTCGCCGTATAGCTGCTTCCACCATTCGCAGAACATCTGCATATAAGGCTCATAGCCAACAAGCACCTCGGTGCACTTGCCTTGACGAGAGAGAATGTTGCGAAGTGCGGCGTACTTATAGCAGTCGTTCTTTGTCATGTCGGGATCGGAATACGCAACGCGTGCGTCGTCAGCACCCTTCATCAACGCATCAAGATCAATACCTGCCACAGCGATGGGGAGAAGACCCACAGCAGAAAGCACGGAGAAACGGCCACCCACGTCATCCGGAACAACGAAGGTTTCGTAACCAACCTTGTCAGCAAAGCCCTTGAGTGTGCCGCGTGCGCGGTCAGTGGTCACAAAAATGTGATCCTTGGCGCCCTCTGCACCGTACTTTTTCTCCAGCATTTCGCGGAAAATGCGGAATGCAACGGCAGGCTCTGTCGTGGTTCCGGATTTGGAGATGACGTTGATACAAACGTCACGTCCTTCACAGATGGCAAGCAACTCCTTCATATTTGTAGCAGAAATGTTGCAACCCGAGAAATAAATATCGGGACCATCGTGTTTCAAGCTATTGTAAAGAGGCGAGTTCATGAACTCTACTACGGCACGCGCCCCAAGATAGGAACCACCAATACCGATGACAATGAAAACGTCACAAGATTTACGAATCTTTTCAGCAGCGGCCTTGATGCGGGCGTACTCCTCTTTGTCGTAATCACGAGGTAAATCCATCCAACCAAGGAAGTCGCTACCTGCGCCCGACTTTGCTACAAGCATATCGTGAGCAGCACTCACCATCGGTTGCATGAAACCGTACTCCTTTTCGCTTACAAAGGACGAAACATAAGAATCTACCAGACGAATTGCCATTTTTACCTTCTTTCCTGTGTCGCATTTGTGCCACACAAATTTGATACTTTAATTATACACCATATTTTTCCATTTTGCAAGACTAAATTATAAGAAAACGAAGAACAAGCATTTCCAACAGCTCCGTAAAGCGAATCTTTTCCGCGCCTGTTGTCGTAACGATTGGAACACGACCGATTTCATCGTCATCCAATTTATACAAAACACTGCCAACCTCTTCGCCACACGCCACGGGTGTTATAATCTTTTCCGGTATTTCAATCGTGTATGAAACGTTTGCCGCACGCCCTTTTTGCACCGTGCAAGAAAACGCTTCCCACGAAACAGAAATCTCTCGCGCAGTGCCGCCGACAAGCGGTACACTTGTATTTCCGCCCTCATGTCGATAGGTCGTAAATTTGGCAAAACCATAATCAAGCAAAGATGCAGCGCAGGAATTGCGAATATCCCTCGTTTTTGCGCCCATAATCACGCAGATCAGCGAAACGCCGTCACGCTCGGCAGTAGCGCTCACGCAAAAACCCGCCTTCGCGGTAGAGCCTGTTTTTAGCCCTGTGCAACCAGGATAAAACCGCACCAAACGATTGGTGTTCGTCAGTCCAAACGCGCCGTCACGGATACTGTCCATCCACGTACCGCTATATTCCAAAATTTTAGGATATTGAATCAACTCGCGCGACATAATGGCAATATCGCGTGCGGACGTTACGTGATTTTTCACCGTATCATCAAGCCCGTTGGTGTTTTCAAAACAGGTGTTGACCATGCCGAGATCCGCCGCGCGCGCATTCATCTCGGAAACGAAGTTCTCCTCGCTTCCTGCCACAAACTCCGCAAGCGCCACCGCACAGTCGTTGGCAGAAGCAATAATAACGCACTTGAGCATCTCCTCAACAGACATGCTCTCCCCTTCTTTCAAAAACACCTGTGAGCCACCCATTCCTGCTGCCTTGGCGCTGACGGTCACCGTATCGGCAAGTGCAATGCGGCCGCTTTCTATCGCCTCCATCACAAGCAGTAATGTCATCACCTTGGTTACCGACGCAGGCGGCAACGCTTCGTCTGCATTCTGCTCAAAGAGCACCTGCCCCGTTGTGGCATCCATCAAAATTGCCGAGGTGCAGTCAAATTTCAGCCCCCCTTCGTCCTCTTCCGTATCTGCGGCTGCTACGGAAAACGGCATAACGAGTAATAAAACCAACATGAGTGCTACTATGCGTCGCATCCATCGTTTCAAAAAAAATCACCCCCGTCCAAACTTATGCCGGACGGGGGGAATATTATGACCGAACGGAAAACTCGTACACGGTGGTGTAATCGTAGACCTCACCGAGGATAAGAACCGCGTTTGCCAGATGGGGCTGGTTGGGCGCGTCAGGTGCTTTCTGCGTTTCCAGACAAACGCCGCCATAGCGCACTTGCGCCTCGCCTCCTTTGAATGGGAACTTGGGATCTCCCAAGTGATTGCCGGTATAAAGCTGCACCGAAGGTTGATCGGTATACAGTTTCATTTCACGACCACTGATGGGATCGTAGAGTGTGCCGCGCAACACAGGAGCATCCGTCTCGCCACCTGAGAAATTAAAGCAATGATCGTACACGTCGGCGGGACAGCCGTGGCCAATCGCGCGCTCAATAGTGAAATCGAAAGGCGTACCCACAACGCTTGCTTTCTCGCCCGTGGGAATCTTGGTATCATCTACGGGAAGATAGGTGTCCGCATCAAGCATGAGCTTGTGCGAAAGTGTGCTACCCGAAGCAATGCCGCCCAAATTAAAGTATGCGTGGTTTGTTAGGTTGAGCACGGTTTTCTTGTCGGTTGTTGCCACGTAATGGATAGAGATGGCATTGCGCGCCGTCAGCGTATAGGTGACGGTTACGAAAAGCGTGCCGGGATAGCCCTCCTCCCCATCGGGAGATGTATAGGAAAGCTCCAGTGCAGGCTCTTCCCCGTCGGTTGCCTTTGCCTCCCATACTTTGCGGTGGTATCCCTCAATACCGCCGTGCAGGTGATTGACGCCATTGTTGGTTGCAAGCGTATACGTCACGCCATCCAAGGTAAATTTGCCACGTGCAATGCGGTTGCCAAAACGACCGATCAGCGCGCCGTGCTGACCGGGGCAAGCAAGATAACTCTCAAGATCGTCAAAGCCGCAAATCACGTCGTCCATTACGCCATTTCTATCGGGCACCAAGATTTGCTGAATGGCGCCGCCAAGCGTGAGGATCGCCACCTTCATGCCATTTTTATTCTCCAAAATATAACGTTTGACAGTCTTACCATTGGGAAGCGCGCCAAAGCGTTCACATACAATGCTCATGCTATAACCTCCGCATCGTTCATATCAACAATTATATCGGAGTTTTCTTGTTCTGTCAAGCGAAAAGTACTTGACAAACTGTATATTTATGTTATACTGTAATTGTCTCAAATGATACAATTAGGAGTTTTTATGAATACCGAAGAAATCATTTCTGTCCTACGGACGGCTCCGCTTTTTAGGGGGACGAGTGAGGACTCGCTCACACAGCTGCTTGTGGCACACGGCGTTACCATAAAAGAAACACTTGCCACGCAGTACGTAAGGGATGAAGGCCCTCCCGCACTCGGCATACTGCTTGCAGGGCGAGCCAGTATCCTCTCCTCGGACGAAGAAAAGCACGTTATTTTACGCAACGTAACCGCCGGTGAAGTTTTTGACGCCGCCGTGCTTTTTCTCATCGATCCCCCACCTATGTCGCGCATCGTCGCGCTGACCGATTGCACCACGCTCTTCATAGAAGCCTCTGCCGTGCGTGCCCTCATGACGCGCTCCCCCGCGTTTCTCGATGCATACCTTACCTTCCTTGCTGAGCGCGTGCAGTTTCTCAACCGCCGCATCCGTTGCTATACCGCAGGCAGTGCCGAGCGACGACTGGCGCTCTACCTCGCGGACAACTGTGATGAGTCGGGAACGCTCACCGTATCGCTCTCGGCGCTCTCGCGCATACTGGATATTGGGCGCGCATCTCTTTACCGCGCACTCGACAAATTAGAGGCCGACGGGATCATTTGCCACGATGGTCGCCATATCACTCTACTCTCCCATACACGATTACTCACACAATATCAATAACAGAAAGGAACTACCATGAAACGCATTCTCTCTATTTTCCTGCTCGTCACCTTACTCGCTACCCTCCCCCTCTTTGCAGCATGTAAGAGAGTGGATAAAGACCTCGAAATCAACGTTTGGACGCTCAACGGCACCACGGGCTTTGGTATGGCCTCCCTCATGCAAAGCGCCAAGGACGGCGAGGCAGCCCTCAACTATCGGTTCACCGTTGACACCAACGCCGCCAACGTGCGCGATGCGCTCATCAACGGCAGTGCCGACATCGGCGCCGTTCCCACTAACGTTGCCTCCGCACTCTACAATGCCACAAACGGCAACGTTGTAATCCTTGCGATCAATACGCGCGGTGTGCTTTACCTCGTCGCCAACACGGCAAAGGTAACCGCTCCCGCCTCGCTTGCCGATCTTGCGGGCAAGACAGTCTACGTCCCCGCGCAAAACCCCACCTTTATCACCAAGGCGTTGATTGCAAAGGCTGAAATCGCCAACGTTACGCTGAATAATACCGATTATGCCGAGCCCGCCGCGTTGCAGCAAGCAGTTGCCGCAGGACTTGTGGATTACGCGATCCTACCCGAACCGCTTCTCACCGTTGCAAACGCTTCCCGCGCTGAGGGCGTGACGCTTACCACCGCACTGGACATCACTGCTGAGTGGGATAAATACTTCACCGCAGGCTCTCTTGTTCAGGGTTGTGTGGTTGCACGCAAAGATTTCTTGGAAAAGCACCCCAAGGAAATTGCCAAGTTCCTGGAAGAATACGAAGCATCCGTCAATTTCGTCACCGAAAACCCCAAAGAAGCATCTGAAATGATCGTTACCGCAGGCATCTTTGCAAAAGCCCCCGTTGCCGAGAAGGCAATCCCGAAATGCAACCTCACCTTTTTGACGGGCGCGGAAATGAAGACCGCCATGCAAACTTTCCTTGCGGCGATGCCCACCGCCTCTATCGGCGGTGCACTTCCTGCTGACGACTTCTACTTTGGAACATGACAAAAAGTAAATTTCCCGCTTGGGCACTCTCATTGTTATCGCTTGTCTTTTGGGTAGGCGTTTGGTGGCTGATCGCGGCTATTTTCGCAAAGCCACTGCTCCTTCCCACCCCAATTGACGCGGTAAAAGCGCTGATTTCCTTGATGGGGACAGGCGCCTTCTACCTCACCATTGCCACCTCTCTTTTGCGCATTCTTGCAGGAATTGCGGTGGCGCTAATCGGGGGAACACTGCTCCCCCTCGCCACAGTCAAAAGCCGCACGTGCCACTTCTTCTTCTCCCCCGTGCTAACCTTTTTCAAAGCGACACCCGTTGCATCCATCATCTTTTTGATGATGCTTTGGGTTGGCAGATCGAACGTGCCTTTTTTCATCGCGTTTATGATGGCGCTTCCCATCGTGTGGAGCAACGTGCGAGAGGGACTGCTTGCCACGGATAAAAAGCTGTTGGAAATGGCAAGTGTGTTCGGTGTGCCACGCACACGTGTCCTACAACACGTACATCTCCCCTCTCTCACCCCTTATTTCCTCGCCGCCGCACGTTCTGCCATCTCCCTTTCCTGGAAGGCAGGTGTCGCCGCCGAGGTACTTTGCACCCCAGAGCGCTCGATTGGACGTGCTATTTATGAAGGCAAGATGTATCTGCTCACGGATGAGCTGTTTGCCTGGACGCTAGTGGTCGTAGCGATCAGCATGCTTGTGGAGTGGTTGGCGCTGTACCTGCTTGCACGTGCGCAAGGCAAATACGCGAAGGAACAAAAGGAGGGCGCCGTATGATTACACTCAAAAACGTCACGCACGCATACGGTGATCACACTGTGCTGCAAGACCTCTCCTATACCTTCCCCGACAAAGGAATTGTCGCGCTGATGGGGGCTTCGGGCATAGGTAAAACAACGCTACTCCGGTTGCTTTGCGGCTTGGAATCGCCGCAAAAAGGCGAGATTACGCATACGTATCAAACCGTTGGCGTTTCCTTTCAAGAACCGCGCCTGCTCCCTTGGCGCACCGCAAAAGAGAACGTTAATTTCGTGCTCAACGACGCAAAGGACAACGATATCGCAAAGCAACTGCTTGACGCACTGGAACTTGGTGACGTGGCAGACGCACTCCCAAATGCGCTCTCAGGCGGCATGAAGCAACGCGTTTCGCTTGCACGTGCGCTTGCTGTGCATGCAGATCTCTTGCTACTCGACGAGCCCTTTTCCGCATTGGACGATGCCCTCAAATCACGCGTAATCACTCTCGTACGCGAGGCGAACAAGGATGGCCTTACCATCGTGATCACACACGATGAGCAGGAAGCCAAAGCGCTGGGCGCGCAAGTACTGACGCTTACAGGAATGCCCGTGACAAGTATTACAGCATAAAAAAAGCCGATGCATTGCATCGGCTTTTTTCTTACTTTTTCTTCACAACAAGGGCGCACCAGCCGTTGTCTTCCAGACGGCGATCAATGACAAGATCGCACGCTTCCAGCGCGCTGATGACTTCCTCTGAACGCTCGGTAATGATACCGGATGCGAGCAGAATGGCATCTTCCTTCATATAGCGTCCCACGTCGGGCGCCATACGGATGATAATATCTGCCACGATATTGGCGCAGATGAGGTCGTAAGGCCCGTCAGAAAGGTCTACACCGCGCAAAAGATCGGATACGTCACACGTAACCGAGGTTTCACCGCTATCTGCAATGTTTTCCCTTGCCACGCGAACAGCAACAGGGTTAATATCGTATGCACGGCAAACACCCGCACCAAGCTTTGCTGCGCAGATGGCCAAAATGCCACTGCCACAGCCAACGTCTGCTACACGCATACCCGGGATGACACATTCCTCAAGCAACTCGATCACCAGGCGGGTCGTTTCGTGCGTGCCCGTACCAAATGCCATACCGGGATCCATCGTGACGATGATCTCCCCATCCTTGGGGTCATACTCCTCCCACTTGGGAACGATCACCATGCGCTTGCCAATATGCAAGGGCTTATAGTATGCCTTCCAGGAATTTGCCCAGTCCTCTTCATTGACGCCGATCACGTCAAACTCTGCCTCGACACCGATCTCGGCAAGGCGCTCGCGCACAAAGGCAAGCACGTCCGTGAAGGGTCTGTCAGCAGGCAGGAATACCGAAACAGCGGCAATGGTCTTGTCCGCGTTCAGTATACTTTCATCAATGAGGTCGCCATAGCAGGTCTTGAGGTCAATGTCGCTGAAATCCTCAATCATAAGGTTGTTATTCACCATACTCATAACCGCCACAAGGCTGTCAAGATCTGCAAGCGATACCGTAACCTTTAACTGTGTCCAATCTTTGATTACCATAAGGATATCCTTTCGGTATTATTTGTCTTTATCTTTCTCGAAAATGCGCTTAAAAAAGCTACTCTTTTTTCCGTAGTTATCTTCGCGACATTTCCCTGCAAAGGCACGGATATGCTCCTTTTGCTCTTTGGTGAGTCCCTTGGGGATCTCTACGTTCACGCGGAAAATCAAATCACCGCGCTTGTTGCTATTACCAAGGTACGGAATACCCTGACCACGCACGGTAAACTCCTTGCCGGGCTGCGTGCCTTCGGGAATGGCGTACTTAACCTTGCCCTCCAGGGTGGGAATCTCAATTTCAGCACCCAGGATCGCATCGGTCACGGGAATCGGTACCTCACAGAAAATGTTGAAGCCATCACGCTCAAAAATGGGATGGGGCTTGACCATGATTTGAATAATCAGATCGCCTGCGCCGCCGCCGTTTTTGCCGTCGTTACCCTGACCGCGCAATGCGATACGCTCGCCGTCGTCAATGCCCGCGGGAACGGATACGTCAAGCTTTTTGTTCACGCGGATAAGACCCGTGCCACGACAGTTGGAACAAGGATTTTTGATAATTTTGCCGTTACCGCGGCACGCATCACAGGTCGTTTCGCTCTGGAACTGCATGCCACCAAGGCGCTGTACCACGCGCATTCTACCCGTGCCGCGACACTTGGTACAAGTTTCGGGATGCGTACCCTTTGCGGCACCGCTTCCGCGACAGTCGGGACAGTGGCAAATGCGATTGTAGCTGACCTCGCGCTTGACGCCAAATGCCGCCTCTTCAAAGGTGACGGAAATGCGCATGCCGATATCGTCACCACGCACGGGGCCGGTTCTCTGCTGAGAGCCGCCGAAGCCATCGAAGCCGCCAAACCCGCCGAAGAAGCTGCTGAAAATATCGCCAAAGTCGCCAAAACCACCGCCGTATGCACCACCGCCACCGGCGCCACCCTCAAAGGCAGCATGTCCAAACTGGTCGTACTGTGCGCGCTTCTCGCTATCAGAAAGCACGGCGTACGCTTCGTTGACCTCTTTGAATTTCTGCTCAGCCTCGACGTCGCCCGGGTTCATATCGGGGTGATACTTTTTGGCAAGGGAGCGATATGCCTTTTTCAGCGCCGCTTCATCTGCGCCCTTGTCAACACCAAGTACCTCATAATAATCTCTTTTGTCTGCCATGTATTTCTCCTTGCCACGTTCCGTTAAACGCGGCTACGCAAGCAGGCGTTTTGCCTGCTTGCGTACGTGTCAATTAGTTATTGCTCTTGTCCTCGAAGTCAGCGTTGTAGAAGCCCTGCTGACCCTGTGCATCGCCTGCACCGGCGCCTGCGTCTGCACCTGCTGCATTTGCTGCCTGTGCGTACAGCTTTTCGGAAATTGCGTAGAACGCTTTCTCCAGCGCCTCAGTGTCTGCCTTGATGGCTTCGGTGTCGCTTGTTGCAACGGTGTTGCGAAGCTTCTCAATGGCCTCCTTGACGGGTGCCTTGTCTTCCTCGCTCACCTTGTCACCAAGTTCGCCCAGCGTCTTCTCGCTCTGGAAAATAAGGCTTTCTGCGTGGTTCTTGGTGTCAACAGCTTCCTTTTGCTTTCTATCCTGCTCGGCAAACTGCTCTGCCTCGCGCATAGCGCGGTCGATGTCCTCCTGGGACATGTTGGTAGAGGACGTGATGGTGATGTGCGTTTCCTTGCCCGTGCCCTTATCCAGTGCGCTAACATTTACGATGCCATTGGCGTCAATGTCAAAGGTAACTTCGATCTGCGGAATGCCACGAGGTGCGGGAGCGATACCGTCCAGTGAGAATCTGCCAAGCGTCGTGTTGCCTGCTGCCATCTCGCGCTCGCCCTGCAGAACGTGAATCTCAACAGAGGTCTGACCGTCAGCAGCGGTGGAGTAAACCTGGCTCTTCTTTACAGGGATGGTGGTGTTACGCTCAATAATGCGGTTGAATACGCCGCCAAGCGTCTCAATACCGAGAGAAAGGGGCGTAACGTCAAGCAGCAGAAGGTCGGTCTTATCACCGCCAAGCACGCCGCCCTGGATAGCCGCGCCGAGTGCCACGCACTCGTCGGGGTTGATGCCCTTGAAAGGCTCCTTGCCCGTGAACTTCTTAACCGCTTCCTGCACGGCAGGGATACGGGTAGAACCGCCAACAAGCAGAACCTTCTCGATCTCGGATACAGACTTGCCTGCATCGGAGAGTGCCTTGCGGGTAGGCTCCATGCAACGGTCAACAAGGTCTGCGGTGATACGATCAAACTCTGCGCGGGTCAGCGTTGCCTCAAAGTGGAGAGGACCTGCTGCCGTTGCGGTAATGAAGGGCAGATTGATGTTGGACGAGGTCATACCGGAAAGCTCGATCTTAGCCTTCTCAGCCGCGTCCTTCAGGCGCTGAAGCACCATCTTATCGTTGCGAAGATCAACGCCGTTCTCCTGCTGGAACTTGTTTGCCATCCAGTCGATGATGCGCTGGTCGAAATCGTCGCCGCCGAGCTTGTTGTCACCCGCGGTAGCAAGCACCTCAAACACGCCGTCGGAAATTTCGAGAATAGATACGTCAAAGGTACCGCCGCCAAGGTCGAATACCATGATGGTCTGATCCTTATCGTTATCCTTATCCATGCCGTAAGCAAGCGCGGCTGCGGTGGGCTCGTTGATGATACGCTTTACCTCAAGGCCCGCAATCTTACCTGCATCCTTAGTTGCCTGACGCTGTGCGTCCTTGAAGTATGCGGGAACGGTGATACCCGCCCCGGTTACAGGCTCGCCAAGGAATGCCTCTGCGTCAGCCTTCAGCTTCTGAAGCACCATAGCAGAGATCTCCTGGGGCGTATAATTCTTGCCCTCGATCTCAACCTTATAAGCGCTACCCATGTGACGCTTGATAGAGCTCACGGTGCGGTCAGGGTTGGTAATGCTCTGACGCTTTGCAACCTGACCAACCATACGCTCACCCGTCTTGGAGAATGCCACGACAGAAGGCGTGGTGCGTGCACCTTCGGGGTTCGGAATAACCTTGGGCTCACCGCCCTCATAAACTGCAACACAAGAATTCGTTGTGCCCAGGTCGATACCAATAATTTTTCCCATGATAAAATTCCTCCTATAAATTATCGTTTAATCATATAAGATTCCAGTGTGATTTATTAGTTTGCCACCTTCACCATGGCGTAGCGCAGAACGCGATCACCCTTGCGGTAGCCCTTTTGCAGGACCTCGGCAACGACGCTCTCGCCAAGTGTTTCATCCTCGATGTGAAGAACAGCATTGTGTACCTCGGGATCAAAGGGCTTACCCACCGCCTCGATCTCGGTGATACCAAGACGCTCCAGCGTGTCGCTCATACCCTTGAGAGTCATGGCAACACCCTTAGCAACACTCTCGCCATCCGCAAACTGTGCGGCGCGCTCCAAGTTGTCTACAACGGGCAAGAATACAGCAAGCGCATCCGCGTAAGCGTCAGCATAAAGATTTTCCTTCTCCTTGGCGCTACGGCGGCGGAAATTGTCGTATTCAGCGGCAAGTCGCAAATACTTATCCTCTGCCGCGGCAAGTGCTGCGGCGCTTTCCTCGACCTGTGCTGCCAGCGCCTTCCACTCTGCTTCGGTACGGCGCGGCTTTTTCTTGGTTTCTTTTGCCGTTGCGTCCTCAGGTTGTTGCTCGGGCGCTTCTGCCTTTATTTCTTCATTTTTGATTTCTTCACTCATGTTCTTCTCCTTTTCCCAGACGGTTACCATCCGCCTTGGCATCACTCAATAGCTGTGTAACATTCTCACCAAGACTGTCCAGCGTCGCAAGCACGCGCGCATAATCCATACGCAACGGGCCAATCACGCCGATTGCACCGACTGTTTTTCCACCGCGCTTGATCGGCTTGAACACCACAGTGGAATTATTGATAACCTTTACCGCGCCCTCGGAGCCGATCACGGCGTTCACACCATCGCCCTCGATACCACCAACAAGGTCAAGAATATCATCTTTACGCTCAAATGCACCAAGCAGCTCGCCAAGATTCTCCGCATCGGCATACTCAGGATACTGCAACAACTTTTGCAGACCGCTTACCTTCAACTCACCACTATCAAGCTCGCTTAATACCTCGTATATCGTTTTGATCACGGTATTCAGCAAAGCGCCATCCCCAACGCGATTTTCAAGCTGCATCATAATGGGCAACGTGATCTGTGCCGCATTCATACCCGTGGCAAGTTCATTGAGCGCGTCTGTCATGCGAGAAAGCGTATCAGCATCAACAGGCTCCTCTAAAATAACGTTGCGCGTCTTCACCGCACCACCCGACGTAACAATAATCAAAATAAAGCTGTTTGAATCGATCTGTGCGACCTCATATTTCACAACAGCCGCCGTATGCGTGCGCGGCTTGATCGCAAATCCCGTATAGTTGGTAAGCTCCGTTGCCACCTTGGATGCACGATCCAAAATCGCATCAAGCTCTGCCATTTTGATCTTCATGAGCTGATTGATTTTCGCGATATCCATGGCGGTCATGGCGTAATCCTCAAGCAACGCGTCCACGTAGAAGCGGTAACCCTGCTTGCTCGGCACACGTCCGGCGGAGGTGTGAGGCTGTTCGAGATAGCCCATGTTTTCCAGCTCTGCCATATCGTTGCGAATGGTTGCGGACGAGCAAGAAAGCTGTCTGCTTTCCATCAAATATTTAGAGCCGACGGGTTCACCGCCCTGAATATGTGCCTCAACAATTGCTTTCAAGATCAGCTTTTTTCTCTCACTGAGTGCTTCCTTGTGCTGTGCCATCGTGCCCCTCCTATCTGATTTCGTTTTAGCACTTTCGGTTGCCGAGTGCTAAAACCATACTAAAAATATACCACTTTCTCCCGTACTTGTCAATACTTTTTGGAATTCTTTTGTTATTTTTACCTTTACAGTGCTAACTTTTTCAGTCTTTTGGCATTTTGATAAAAAAAGAAGGCAAGGGATTCTTCCCTTGCCTTCTTTTTAGTGCTTTTTTACCATCGGGGTCTAAAAAATTGATAGAGATTACACGGGATCATGCCGTTAAACAACTTGCGCGTCTTGTCGGCGCGTCTGCCGTAAAGCTGCTCAAAGCGCTCGTGCGAGGTAAGTACGTAGATCTGCCAAGGAGAAAGCTTTTCAAACTGCTTTCCCATATCGCGATAGAGTGCTTCCACCTCTTTCAGTTCCATCAAACGCTCGCCATAGGGCGGATTACAGATCACCGTTCCACGGCGATCAGGCGACGGCTTTTCAATGTGGCGCGCGTCACTGCGGAAAAAGCGGATATGCTTGTCCACGCCTGCACGTACTGCATTTTCCCTTGCGTATTGTAGCACTTTTTCATCAATATCAGAGCCAAACAACTCGGGAGCGGCATCGAGGCGCTCAAGCGAGCGCGCTTCTTCTGCTGCCTCACGCCAAATGTTGTGATGCAAGCAGTCAAACTCCATGGCGGCGAAACGACGGTCAAGACCAGGCGCCTTGTTACAAAGGATCATGGCAGCTTCGATCACAATCGTGCCCGAACCGCAGAAGGGATCCCACAAAAGCGTATCCTCGCGGGGACGCGCGGTAAGTGCCAGCGCCGCGCCAAGCGTTTCACGCAAGGGCGCCGCACCCGCAGCAGGGCGATAACCGCGCTTGTGGAGTGCGATGCCACTGGTGTCGATCATCAGCGTGGCAATATCCTTAAAGATGAAAAACTCAATTTGATACTTGCTCCCCTCCTCGGAGAACCACTTGATACCGTACGCATCCGAAAGGCGCTCTACAACCGCTTTTTTGACGATACTCTGGCAATCGGGCACGGAGTAAAGTTTGGAGCGAATTGCGTGACCTTTCACAGGGAACGCATCATCGGGGCCGATAAAATCCTCGAAAGGTAACGCGCGCACGCCATCAAACAGCTCCGTAAAACTACGGGCAGGAAAGGAACCCACCTTGATAAAGATACGCTCAGCAAGGCGCAACCGAATATTGGCGCGGGCAATGTCCGCTTCTGTGCCCTCAAAGGTCACTCTGCCGTCCATCGTGTCGATACGACGACAGCCAAGTGCGTCGATCTCCTCGCCAAGCTGCTTTTCAAGGCCAAAAAGGCAGGTCGCAACAAGCTCCATTACGTTCTCCTTTCCATCCATTTTTTGAGATAGATGCCGGTATAAGAATTGGGATTTTCAGCGACCTGCTCAGGCGTACCCGTAGCAATCAGCGTACCGCCACCGTCACCGCCCTCAGGACCCAGGTCGATGATATAGTCTGCTGTTTTAATCACATCAAGATTATGCTCAATCACAAGCACGGTGTTCCCCATTTCCACAAGGCGCTCCAACATCGTGATAAGCTTCGCAACGTCCGCAGTATGCAGACCGGTGGTGGGCTCATCCAAAATATAGATCGTTTTGCCCGTGCTACGTTTTGAAAGTTCAGTGGCAAGCTTAATGCGTTGCGCCTCACCGCCCGAAAGCGTCGTCGAGGACTGACCGATGCCAATATAGCCAAGGCCCACATCATACATAGTTTGCAGCTTTCGCTTGATCGAGGGAATGCCGTCAAAGAAAGCAAGCCCTTCCTCAACAGTCATCGCAAGCACGTCGGCAATGTTCTTACCCTTGTAGTGCACGTCCAGCGTATCACGATTGTAACGCTTGCCGCGGCACACGTCGCAGGTCACGTAAACGTCGGGCAAAAAGTGCATCTCGATCTTCTTAACACCGTCTCCCTCGCACGCCTCACAGCGTCCGCCACGCACATTAAAGGAAAAGCGACCGCTATTGTAGCCCCGCGCCTTTGCCTCAGTGGTTTTGGCAAACAGATCACGGATCTCGTTAAAGAGTCCCGTATAGGTTGCTGGATTCGAGCGCGGCGTGCGCCCGATGGGGCTTTGGTCGATGGCAATCACCTTATCAAGGTGCTCCAATCCCTCAATCCGATCATAAGCACCAGGACGCTCAAATGCGCGATTGAGCTTGGAAGCAAGCACGGGATAAAGAATGCCGTTCACAAGCGACGATTTACCCGATCCCGACACGCCTGTCACACAAACGAAAGAGCCAAGCGGAATATCAACGTCAAGTGATTTTAAATTGTTGTGTTTAGCTCCGCGCACGCGCAGAAAATGCCCATTGCCCTCACGGCGCTTGGTCGGAACTGCAATTTGCATTCTACCCGAAAGGTACGCACCCGTGAGCGATTGCTTACACGCCATCACCTCAGCCGGTGTGCCCGCCACAACAATTTCGCCGCCGTGGATACCCGCACCGGGACCCACATCCACGATATAGTCAGCCGCCTCCATGGTTTCCTCATCATGCTCTACAACAAGCACGCTATTGCCAATGTCGCGCAAGCTTTGCAAGGTGCGAATCAGTTTCACGTTATCGCGCTGATGCAAGCCAATACTCGGCTCGTCCAAAATATACAACACACCCATGAGAGAAGAACCGATCTGGGTGGCCAGTCGAATACGCTGTGCTTCGCCACCAGAAAGTGTTCCCGCACGGCGCGAAAGCGTGAGATACTCCAGGCCAACGCTCAAAAGAAAGCCGAGTCTGCTTTTAACTTCTTTCAGTATCTCGCGTGCAATCGTCATCTCAGTTTCGGTGAGCGCAAGCCCATTGACGAAATCAAGCGCATCACGAACGGACATTTCACAAAATTCGTGGATGTTCTTGCCACCCACTGTGACAGCGAGCACGGTGGGACAAAGACGCTTGCCGCCACATTCGGGGCAAGGCGCGTCCTCAATAAACTCCTCGTAATACTCCTTACTGCCCATGCTTCCCTGTTGCATGCGCTTTTCGATCATTTTAACAAGGCCTTCAAACTGAACGATCTGCTCGTGGCGCTCTCCGCCGAAATAACGCACGATATGGTAACGCTCGTCACCCGAGCCGTTGTAAAGCACGTCAAGCTGTTTTTCGGTAAACTCCTTTACGGGAGTTTCAAGCGTGAATCCAAAACGCTCACCAACTGCGGAAAAAAGCGGGCCGTTCCAGCTGATTTTATCCAGCGTCTTGAACCCATTGACCGCAATCGCCCCCTCCGAGAGGGAGAGCGAATCGTCTTGGATCAGCTTCCACACTGCAATACGCCGCGTAGAGCCAAGACCTGCGCAAACAGGGCAAGCGCCCTGGGGGTTGTTAAAGGAGAACATACGCGGCTCAAGCTCGCCAAAAGAGATGCCATGCTCCTCACAAGCGTAATTTTGCGAGAAGGATAGCTCTTCCCCCGCCTCCTCGCCGTCACGCACCACGGGCGCGATAAGCAGATTACCATCGGACAAGGAGAGTGCCGTTTCAACGGAATCACCAAGACGAGCGCGGATATCACCACGGTTTACCAGGCGGTCAACAACCACCTCGATGGTATGCTTCTTGTTTTTATCAAGTTTTACCTCTTCGGACAGATCGTACATGCTGCTATCTATACGCACACGCGCATAGCCGCTTTTTCTGGCGTCTGCAAGCACCTTTTCATGCATACCCTTTTGCGCACGCACAACAGGGGCAAGCACCAAAAAGCGCGTGCCCTCCGGCATTGCCATAATGCGCTCCACAATCTGATCCTTGGACTGCTGACGAATCTCCTTGCCGCAAATCGGACAGTGCGGCACACCGATGCGCGCGTAAAGAAGACGCAAATAGTCATAGATCTCCGTCACCGTACCCACAGTCGAGCGCGGATTTTTCGAGGTAGTCTTTTGATCAATGGAAATCGCGGGAGAGAGCCCTTCAATGCCGTCAATATCGGGCTTGTCAAGCTGACCGAGGAACATACGCGCATACGAGGAAAGCGACTCCACAAATCGACGGTGGCCCTCGGCATAGATGGTATCAAATGCAAGCGAAGATTTACCCGAACCGGAAAGACCTGTGAGCACCACAAGTTTGTCACGCGGTATGGTAACGTCTATATTTTTGAGGTTATGGACGCGAACGCCCTTTAATACAAGTTCATTTGCCATATTAGTCTTCCTTTCCCTCGCGAAGCGCTTTGATCTTGTCGCGTAGGAATGCCGCCTGTTCAAATTCCAGTCGGCGAGACGCCTCTTTCATTTCGGCGGTGAGGGTGTCGATGAGCTTTTTGCGTGCAGTGGGTGTCAGCTTTTGCTTGCCGCGTTTCGCCGCCGCTTCTTCTGCCGCCTTGCCGATCTCAATCACATCACGAACACCTTTCACAACGGTACGCGGTACGATGCCGTGTGCCTTGTTATAGGCATCCTGAATGGCGCGTCGGCGGTTAGTTTCATCAATGGCGCGCTTCATCGAGCCCGTGATGGTATCTGCATACATAATCACTTTGCCCTCGGCATTTCTTGCAGCTCTGCCAATGGTCTGGATGAGTGAGGTTTCCGTGCGCAAAAAGCCCTCTTTGTCCGCATCGAGGATCGCGACAAGCGACACCTCAGGTAGGTCAAGTCCCTCGCGCAACAGGTTAATGCCCACCAACACGTCGAAAGCACCGATACGGAGATCACGAATAATCTCCATGCGCTCAATAGTATCCACGTCGTGATGGATATAGCGCACGCGGATGCCGTTCTCCTCAAGGTAGGTGGTTAGATCCTCTGCCATACGCTTGGTTAGTGTGGTAACGAGTACGCGCTCGGATTTTGCCACGCGCACACGGATCTCGCCAAGCAAATCGTCAACCTGTCCCTCAATGGGACGCACATCTACCTCGGGGTCAAGCAAACCCGTGGGGCGGATAATCTGCTCCACCACTTTCTCTGCGTGTGCATCCTCATAATCGGCGGGGGTGGCGCTTACGAAAATGGCTTGATTGACGCGCTCCTCAAACTCATGAAAATACAAGGGGCGGTTATCAAATGCCGAAGGCAAGCGGAATCCAAACTCCACAAGATTGGTTTTTCTCGCGGTGTCACCGCCGCTCATACCGCGCACCTGCGGCAACATCACGTGGGATTCGTCCACGATCATCAGATAATCCTTCGGGAAAAAGTCAAGCAAGGTGTACGGCGTTGAGCCTGCGGGTCTGCCTGCCAGTACGCGAGAGTAATTCTCCACGCCCGAGCAATAACCCACCTCGCGCAGCATTTCGAGGTCGTACTTTACGCGCTCCTCAATACGCTGTGCTTCAACAAGTTTATTTTCGCTCTTGAAATATGCGACACGCTCCAGCATTTCCGCACCGATTTCGGCAAGCGCCGCTTCACGTTTCGCATCGGAAACGGCATAGTGCGTTGCGGGAAACAAGCTGAACTGACGCAGCTCGCGCGTGATCTGTCCCGTGATCGTGCGGAACTCGCAAACGCGGTCAATCTCGTCACCAAAGAACTCCACGCGCACGGCTGTATCTGCTGGGCCGCCCGTTGGGAAAATGTCCACGGTGTCGCCGCGCACACGGAACTTGGTGCGCACAAAATTCAGGTCATTTCGCTCATACTGAATACCAACCAAGCGGCGCAACAGCTCATCGCGCGACATTTGCATACCGGGGCGCAGTGAGAGCATCATGTTTTTATAATCTACGGGATCGCCAAGCGAGTAGATACAGGAAACGCTCGCCACAATGATCACGTCACGGCGCTCCAAAAGTGCCGCCGTGGCGCTGTGGCGCAGGCGGTCGATCTCGTCGTTGATCGAAGCGTCCTTCTCGATATACATATCCTTACCCGGGATATACGCTTCGGGCTGATAGTAGTCGTAGTAGGAAACGAAAAATTCCACCGCCGCATCAGGGAAAAACTCACGCATTTCGGAGCAAATTTGCGCCGCAAGCGTCTTGTTTGGCTCCAGTATCAGCGTGGGGCGATTCATACGCGCGATCACGTTTGCCATCGTAAAGGTCTTGCCCGATCCCGTCACGCCAAGCAACGTTTGATAGCGGAGTCCGTCACGCAAGCCGCGCTCCAGCGCGTCGATCGCTTCGGGCTGATCACCCGTGGGCGAAAAAGGGCTTTTTAGCACAAACTTACCGTCGCTCATTCGTTTTCCTCCTTTCGACAGTCATACATAGTTAGTATACCACAAGTAAGGGTAAAAGTAAAGGTTGCAACCTGCGGGTTGCGACCTTTTTTCTTATTTTTCGTTTTTCGGGCGTCCGTTGTTCTTGACATCCTTGTTCTTTGGGATTAAAATATTAGTAGCGTGCAAATTGTAATTGCCGATAATGTAGCCCAAACCGATCACCAGAATGGACGGGATCGTGATCACAAAGAACATAAGGGGCAAAATCTGCGTGGGCATCAATTTCAGCACACCCATATACATACCCTCAAGACCAATCAAAATCGCACCGCGTGCCACACCCCCAATGACGGGAATACCGATATACTCAGTCAGCACGAGAAGTGCGCAAAGCAGATTGAGCGAATTGGTAAGCAGCGCGATCAAAAATCCCCTGCCAAGTCCGCGCGAGGTCTTACGTGCCGTGGCGGAAATACCGTCCTTGGCACCAACCTCCCAGATCACTGCGTACTGCAAAAACAGATAGAACAAAATCGAAAAGATACTAGTGAGAAGCAAAAGCGTTTCACGCTCTGCCTTGATGCTTACGAATGCGAGCGCCACGCCAAACAGCGAGATCGCAAACTGGTTGAGAAACAGCTTCACCGCTATATAAGAGTACTTCTTGAAGAAATTCAATTTGTATGCTCCTTCCCTTTTACTACGTTACCTCTATTATAGCGAACATGTCGGCATTTTGCAAGAGATCGCCGCACAATTTACATTTTATAAACGAATTTTGAAGAAAGGAGATGCCAATGAGCCGCCAATACGCCGTACCGCTTGAAGAAATGCCCCTCCCCGTACAAGAGTTTGCCGCTTACAAAGTGGGCGTTCAAAACTGCTCCCCCAAAACCGTGTCGGAATATTTGCTCGATCTGCGCATTTTCCTACGCTTCATTATGGCAAGCCGAAGCGGCATTGACCCCGACAGTGACGTGTTTGACGAGTTGGATATCAGCGATCTAGACCTTGATTTTCTTGCTTCGATCCGCACCACAGAAATCTACGCCTTTTTGCAATACACAGGAACCGTCCGCCAAAATTTATGGGCGGCAAAGGCGCGAAAGCTTGTGTCTATTCGCATGTTGTACCGTTATCTGGTCAACAAAACCAAGCAATTAAAGGTCAATCCCGCAGCAGACATTGAGTCCCCGAAATCCAGACGCACGCTTCCCCGTGTGCTCTCTCTTCAGGAATCGCTTTTACTGCTTGAAACCATTAAAAACGACAAGGATTCGAAAAACGTAGTGCGCGATTACGCCATCGTTACCCTGTTTCTCAACTGTGGTATGCGTGTATCCGAGCTTGTCGGCATCAATCTAAACGACATCAACCGCGAGCGCACCTCGCTGCGCGTGATGGGCAAGGGCGCAAAGGAGCGCGTGATTTACCTAAACGATGCGTGCCGCGCGGCACTGGATGACTACCTTGCCATCCGTATCAGCGCAGAGGGCGGCAAGGCGCAAAAGGAAAAGGCGCTGTTTTTAAGCAGCCGCGATCAACGCATCAGCATCAAAACCGTACAATGGATGGTGTATAAGTATTTGGAGCTTGCGGGACTTGGCGATCGCCATCTGTCCGTACACAAACTCCGTCATACCGCCGCCACGCTGATGTACCAGTCGGGTGAGGTCGACGTGCGCGTGCTCAAGGACATCCTCGGCCACGAGCAACTCAACACCACGCAAATCTACACGCACGTAACAAGTAAAAATATGCAGGATGCCATGGCAAGCAATCCTCTTTCGCGCGTCAAGCGCGATGATGAATAAAAGAAGCAGACACGATGTGTCTGCTTCTTTTATTTGATACGCATTGATGCAATCTTATCTTTATCAGGTGTCACGATAGCGCTCCAGTTGGTGTGATAAATCACAAACCCGGGCTTGGCGCCTGCTGTTTTTTTAAGATGTCGCACCGTGGTATAGTCCACCTCAGTCATTGGTGCGCCACCCGCTGCTGAGAACAGCGCCGCAATGGATGCCGCATCGGTGAAATCCTCAGCAGGCGGCTCCTCGCGCCCCTCTAATAGCAACACAACGTGCGAGCCGGGCATGTTTTTCGCGTGGAACCAAAAGTCACTGCGTTCTGCAATCTTGTGCGTAATGTACTCGTTTTGCAAGTTATTCTTGCCGCAAAGCACACGATAACCATTCGTGGTACGATACTCCGCATAGGCAGGCGCATGGGATTTGCGCGACCCCATCTGTGCCACGCGAGAACGCGATGCGTATCCGGCACGTGCCAGCTCCTCGCGGATCTCTGCAAGATCCGTCGGTGTTTCGGCAGTATCGAGCGCCGCTCGCACCGTATCAAGATACGCAAGCTCTGCTTCTCCCTTTTCGATCTGACGAGCAAGCTCAACCTTGGCAGTCTTGCTCTTCGTATATCGTTTGAAATAACGCTGTGCATTGGCAGAAGGAGAAAGACGAGAATCAAGTTCTACCTCAACCTCACCAAAGCTACCGTCCTCGCGGCAATCGGTATAATCAATAAGGCGCGCTTTTGTCATGCCACGCTCCAACAGGTAGCAGTTTGCGGTAATGAGCTCACCCGCGCGTCTGTACTCCTCGCCGCGTTCGCATTGTGCGAGTTCCTCGCGTTGCAACTCAAGCTTGTGCAAGATACGGGCGTGCGCATTCGTCACGATCTTTAATACGTCTGTTGCGCGCTGATGCACGCGTGCAGCACGATCGCGCTCACCAAACCAGGCATCCAACAACGCAGATGCGCTTTCATACTGACGCGTGCTCACGTACTGCGACAACGGCAAAAAGGCATATTCTGTCGGCTTTCCATTCTCATCGTAGCCGATAGTCGGGACAAAAATCCCGTTTTTAACGTCTTGGAACACCGCAGAAAAAGCAGTATAAAGCGCCTCGCACGAAACGTTGCAAAGGCAAACGTCCTCACCGTTCACACGGCGCGCGATCTCTCTTGCAACCACGGCGGAAATACCCAAAAACTGTGCCGTGATCCATTTATCTACGGGCATATCCACACCACTTGCAAAAAGCTGTGCAAAGGTCGCTGCATCACACGTAAGTGGGTCAACCTTGTTTTGGGCGGGCGGCATTTCATAGCGCATGCCGGGCAACACTTGGCGTTTCGAGCTGGTGGTAAAATCTACGGGGCGAAGTACGGCAATAATCTTATCCTCGCCATCGGTGAAAATAAGGTTACTGTACTTTCCCATGACCTCCATCACCAGGCGACGCTCACACGTATAACCCATTTCATCGCGCGTTTCAAAGTCAAACACGAGCACACGCTCAAAACCGATCTGACGCACGCCGATGAGCTTAGCTCCCGATAAATGCTTGCGCAAAAGTACGCAAAAAAGCGGCGGATTCTGCGGATTTTCCATGTTGATCGCAGTAAATCCGATACGGGAATTGGAAGAGCCCGCATTACACAAAAGTCTTGCGCCGCCCGCAAAGGTGCGCATTTGCAACACGACGGTGTCGCGCTCCGGCTGATAAACCTTCTCCACGCGGCCACCAAGGCCTACGCGCGTTATTTCCTCCGCAATAGCGGCAAGATACCCTGCATCAAATGCCATGGCTTCTCCTTTCTAAAACGTTGTAATTACATTTTTAAGCAAACATGAGGCGATCCACGTCATCCAGCGAACCGAAGACGAGATCAGGTTGATCCGAGGGAGCTGCTGCATCCACGTCCGCCTCGGTCGTCTCTCCCGAAAGGACGAGAACTGCCGTCACGCCGTGGCGCTTGCCAACGGCAATATCGGTATACAGACGGTCACCGAAAATACACATCTCGGAGCAATCCAGCCCCGTTGCCTCACAGATCATCTCAATGGTTTCGCGGTAAGGCTTACCAAAATACGTGGGCACCTTTCCCGTAGAAGCGGTAACAAAAGCCGCAATGGCGCCACTATCGGGAATGAAGCCTGTTTCGGTGGGACAGTTGAAATCGGGGTGCGTAGAAAGATACTCCGCGCCGCCGCGCACAAGGCGGCAAGCGTTGTCGAGCTTTTCATAGGTAAGCGTGGTGTCAAAGCTTGTCACCACGATATCCGCACACGCCTCTTTCCCGCTAAGCATAGGGATACCATTCTCACGGAAATTCTCCACAAGCTCATCCGTTCCAACAAGATAGACGGACTTCCCTGCACGGTGACGTTTGAGATATTCAACGGTAACGTCGCCCGAGGTCATGATCTCCTCACGCGTGGGCGAAAAGCCAAGACGCGAAAGCTTCTGTACGTAAAAATCCGTGGAATGGGATGCATTGTTTGTGAAGAACAGCACGCGCTTGCCAGCCGCACGAAGATGCTCGATAAAGCGGATTGCAAACGGGAAAACACGGCTTCCCAAATAGATGGTGCCATCCATATCAAAAATATACAGTTTTTTCTCGCCAAGCACGGCGGTGTTGCGATTTTGAAAATCCATGACAAGACCTCTATTTCATAGAATACTGTATCATTATAACATGGGGTTGCTTTTTTTGCAAGATTGTAGTATAATAATTGCAGTTAAGTTTTGACAAAGGAGTTGCAACTATGGGAAAAACTGTCCTCGGCATCGACGTTGGCGGCAGCACCACCAAAATCGTGGGCTTTCGCGAGCAGAGCGGCGTGCGCACGCTTATCGAGCCGCAATGCGTCCGTGCTACCGATCCCCTGACCTCAATATACGGTGCATTTGGCCGATTTACCATGCAAAACGGCCTCGCGCTCTCCGATATTGATCGCGTTATGATGACGGGCGTTGGCTCTGCATTTGCAGAAAAGCCGCTTTATGAAGGGTTGGACTGCCGTATCGTCCCCGAATTCGATAGCGTTGGCAGAGGTGGACTTTACCTCTCCGGTCTCGATGAAGCAATCGTTGTCAGCATGGGCACGGGCACCGCGATCATTCACGCAAAAAAAGATGGCAACAACACCAAAATCGAGTATCTCGGCGGTACGGGCGTTGGTGGCGGTACGCTGGTCGGACTTTCTCGCCAGATTCTTGGCGTAGATACGGTAGAACACATCGAACAGCTTTGCGAAGGTGGTGATCTTTCCAAAATCGATCTGCGCATCAGCGACATTTCGACCAAGAACCTTTACCCCGATATAGACTGTGATATGACCGCTTCGAACTTTGGAAAGCTCAGCGACATCGCAAGCAAGAACGACATTGCGTTGGGTATCACGAATATGGTCGGCGAAACTATCGGCATGCTTGCTGTTTTTGCGGCGCGCAATCACAATCTTACCCGCGTGGTGCTCACGGGCAACCTGACCACACTTTCCCCCATTCGTGACATATTTCGCACGATGGAAAAGCTCTTCGGTATTAAATTTATCATTCCCGAAAACGCACAGTACGGCACGGTTATCGGCGCCGCACTTGGTGACAAATAAAAGGAAAGCCATCGGCAATGCCGATGGCTTTTGTTTATGCGGACTTGACAATTTCTACGGCGGCCCTTGAGCCATACGCCACGCCCTTACCCGTGATCGCATCATAAATGCTTGCATAATCTGCGCCGCTTGCGCGAATCGGAAGCGTCACGCAATACTCATCCGACACGTACACGTACCGAACACTGCCAATACCGTAGACCAAATTATAGTCCACCTTATATTGCCATGCATTTGAGGTCCCCCTGGTATAACCCCAAAAGCTATTATAAACATGGGGAAACCACACGATAGTGGGCGCTACAAAATTGTAGAATGGGCTTTCACAACCGATATTACCGTGATGCGCAACCTGCACCATATCGGACTTCATATAGTCACCGTACATTGCACTTGTGAAACGGCTACCATAAATAAAGGCATCTCCTGTCCAAACCGAGGTGACCGCCTTTGCCTCGGCGTTGGACACCGCATTTCCTTGCTCATCCGCGGTATGCGCACGCATGGTGAAACGCACAATGCAAGAGGTGTCATTAAAAAGGTTCAAACGCATGGGGTTGGCATCCTCTTGCGTATAAAGCACCTCCATATCAAGACCCGGAAAATAATATTTTTGACCTGTGTGGATCTTAATATATTGACACTCTTTCCCTGCGCGCTGCGCAAAGGATTGCATGGAATCGATGAGAACGGTATCTTTCCCCGCTGCGTTACTCACAGCCATATTCGAGGGGAAATTTCCCATGATATAATCAATCTTCACATAAGAAGAGTTCCCATACACGCTGAGAAAACTAGAAAATACGTTGTAATGGTCTGAGTGGGAATGCGTCACTACCCAAGCCGCAATGTGTAAGGGATCCTTCTCGTCCGGGCTCTTTCCATAAACGCGCGTATGGAGCGACCACAACACCTTTACCAAACGTTGATACGTATCATTCTGCTGACCGCCATCAAAAACGATGAAGCTGCCATCCTCTAGCATGATCACATAACCCATACCAACTGCATCAGTAACCATCGACAATGCCGTAATGCTGGCATCGGTTCGCTTGACGAAAGTGGACAACGGGGTCACAAACTTTTCGTCCGGCACCGCGACGTTATCAAGAGAAGCAGAGATTACCTTTAAGCGCGGCTTATATTTAAACTCCTTCTCTCCGTGTGAAAACGCATTGTACGCCACGTAAAGCGTGGTGTTGGTCTGCTCGTTTACGTAAGTCGCAAAGAAACTACCTCTGATATCATTTTCAGTGCGCAGGACGTATCCTTCACCCTCCAACTTTGCACAATAAGTGTGGAAAGCATCCGCATTTACGCCCTCACCCATATAAAGATATTGCAAAGATTTATCCCCCGCATCCTGCATGTTGTAAAGCTTTACGCCATCAGGCTTCGGAAAATCCGTCACGTACTTTTCAAAGCAAAGCCCTGTCAGTGCAAGACCAACGGGCATACGAACCGATACAACGCCTTTTTTGTCTTTAACAAGTGCATCACTCATCAAATCACGGAAATAGCCGTGTGCATAGGAAAGCGCCGTATCACTTCTTCCAATCACCAGTGTTTTGCCGTTTCGCACGAACACACCGTATCCTTCACTTGGAATCTCTGCAAGGCACTCCTCTACCTCGGCACGATCCGCAAGACCAATGACAATCTCGTTATCCATGCTAGGTGCAGTATCCGCTTTTTTCACAAAACTGGTGTTTTTGAGTTCTGTGACAGTTGCAAGTTTGCCAAGGCAATCCAGCAATGCGGCATACGGATAATCGTACTGTGCACTATTGTCTGGCTCGGCCCACAGATTGCCTTCTTTGGTGTCAAGCGATGCGTCGTAGACAAAGGAGCATTCCGTGCCCTCAGAGCTTGCCAGTTCCATCATAGGTAGCTTATCTGCGCGTACGCGGCGCGGCAAGATCACCTTAGTGCTCGCGCTTTCCTCGGCAAGATAACGCTGTGCAAGATACTGCATCCCGTACATTGTCATCACGGGAGAGGAACCAATGATCAAGATTTTATTTCTTTTCACTTTGATTGCAAACCCATCGCCTTTTATGGTGCGAGCAAGGCGTTTTACCGCGCGATTCCCTGTTTGGCCAACAACAATAACTTTTTTGGCAACACCCTTGGCGCTTGTCGCATAAAGCGCATCAACGCCAACACCACTCACAAACGAAAAACGCTCGGCAAGCCCCTCGGCCTGCTCGCGAAAGGTGGTGGTAACGTCCCCCTCATCGGGGTCGGGAAACAGCAACGTGTACCCTTCCAAATCAACACTGATCTTTCCGCTTTCCTTAATCGAATCATCCGTTGCACAACTGCTAAAAACGGAAAGAATAGTAAGCAGTGTTGCCACAAGCAGCAAGACTGCAACATATTTTTTCATATTGACCTTTCTCCTTTATTTTAAGATAAGGGGAAAACATTTCTTTACTGCACACATTATAACATAACGCACGCACAAATACAATGCAAGGCAAAAATGCTTTACAACTTGGCAAAAAATTTTGGTGTTTTTTTTCAAAAAACAAATCTTTGCTTTGGTTAAAAGGACAGAAAAAGGGCGACGGAGCACCGTCGCCCTTTGAAAGGTTTATTATTTGCGAACGATCGGCTTCGCGTCGTTCGGGATCGTTTCTCCCGTACCTGCCGCATACAGTTCGTTGATGGCGGGTCCATCCACCGTGAGGAACAGCGTCGTGTTATACGTATCCGCAAAGATAATGTACTTCACGCAGTCCATCTCGATACAAACGTACTGGTCAACCTGAGCGTACCAGGTGGTATCGTTCATATAGCCGGTATAGTCGCCATTGCCGTTCTTATAGACGGCATAACGGTTCGGAAACCATACGTATTCGGGTGTGATGGCATCATAGAATTCCTTCTCGGTACCGGGACCACCGTGGTGCGCCATAGCCACCATGTCGGAATCCAGATAATCACCGTACATTGCAGTGCACCATCTACCGCTGTGAATGTACGCGTCACCGGTGAAGAGGAAAGAAACGGGGTCACCCTTGATCTTTGCCTCCGACTCATCTCTATCCGAAGGAGTCAGCGTGAAACGAATGATGGAGGACGTATCGTTGTGCGTCACGATGCGCTGAGGAACCATGTCCTCGGTCGTGAAGAGCACTTCCATTTCCATGTTTGCAAAATAAAGCTTTTGACCTGTGAAGAGTTTAACGTAGGTGAACTCCTTCTTGGTGAAACGCGTCTGATACTCGGCCATGTAGTCGATCATGTCGGTGTTGTGCTCACCCGTATTATAAAGACGGCTAGCGGGAGCAAAGCTACCGAATACGTAATCAAGTGTCACGTACACCTTTTCTTTCACTTTGTCCTTACCTTCAGCATCTCTGTAGTAAGTAACTTCCTTACCATAGGTGCCGAACTTCTTAGCAAAGTCTATGAATACGTCCTTGTGGTCACCATGGCTGTGAGAAATAACCCAACCGGTAATCTCGATGGGATTCGTAGCATCGGGCTCTCTGCCAAACGCATTGACGTACAGATCCTTCAGAATCACGTACATATTGTCGATCTCTTGATCGTCTCTTACGTTCTTGTTTTTGTCGTCGCGTTTGGTGGTACTAGTCGTGGAAGAACCACCATCCAGCACAAAGAACTTTCCATCCTCGGTCATGATCACGTAGCCCGTACCAACACTGCTCGAAGGAAGTTCTACAGCGGTGATGGAAGAATTGGTAAGCTTACTAACGTTACGAGGAGTAAGGTTCTTCTCGTTGACCAGATTGATGTCGGAAAGAGGCGCCGTGATAATGCGGATTGTTGGCATATCGAATGCGTAATCAACATCGTTTGCATACTTGTACGCATTGTAAGAAGCGTGAATGAACATGTCGTCCTGCTTGTTGATGAACGTCGTGAAAACGCTATCAGTACCCTCAACAGCATTCTGAGAACCGTATACACGGAAGCCTTCACCAAGAAGCTTCTGGCAGTATGCCTCGTATGCGGCAGCATTTACGCCGTCACCCGTGTAGAGGTGTACCAGCGAATTGCTCTCACCCTCCGCGGTGATGTAAAGGTCAATGCCCTCACCCTCGGGCTTGGGGAACTCGGTCACCCAGTTGGGGTTACATACACCCGTAAACTTGAGGTCAGCAGGAACGATGATAGCATAATTGCCCTTCTTATCGGTATACTGAGACTCGTACAGATAGTCAAGGAAACGAGTGCCGCAGATTTGAAGTGCTGCGTCGTTCCAAGCAGTCAAAACGATATCGCCGCCACGTACGAAGAAGCCATACTCGTCCTCTGCAAGCTCTGCACGGCAAGCGGCAGTTTCCTCACGCGTGGTAGTAGTACCTACGATGATCTCGTGCTCGGCAAGTGCATCTGCATCAGAGAGCGACTTCTCTGTGAAGACCTTCTTGGCAAGATCGGTCATCGTCATGAGTCTGGTCTGCACGTTCTGCACAAGGTCAAAGCCGTAATCAACACCTGTTCCTTTTACCACACCGTAGTAATCCTCAGGGGCGCCGTTCTTGCTGGCATCGGTATCCAATTCATTGCTGTATACCGTGGAGAAATAGTAGTTCTCCTTGTCTGCAATGGTCAGCATCTCAACCTTCTGGCGCTTTGCGCTTGTATTCATGGTGATCTTGGGGGAAACAGTTTCAACGTTGAGATAGTTTTCCTCAAAGTACTGTACTGCCTGCAAAGTAAGCAGGTTCGTCGTACCAACGATTACAATCTTGTTGCCGATAACCTGAATGGTGTAGCCGTGGCCCTTGATGGATTTGAGTGCCTTGACACTCTCCTCACGGGTCGTCTTACCAATCAGAATCTCAGGGTCGGACGCGGTGCTTCTCGTGCGGCTTTCCTGATTGGCAAGGTAGCTAACACCCGTTGCCGCACCAAGATTGGCAGCGAACTCACCCATAACGTTTTTAAATGTGGTGGAGATAGACTTGTCGCTCTCACTGTCAGCGAACACCACCGTATACTCGGTAAGATCAACGGTGAGTGTCTTGCGGCTCAGCTTCACGTCGCCTTTTTTGGCGCACGAGGTGAAGAGAGAAGCCGTACCGCACAGCATAATCACCGCAAGTACCAAGCTGAGAATTCTCGTTTTTTTCATACTGAAATCTCCTTTTTCATGATGTGGTTATGTATCGCAGGATACACGCCCCCATTCTTATCAATATTATAGCATTTCTCTTGTTTCTTTTCAAGATTATCCCTTTATCTTTCACAACTTTTTCATCATTTTCATTTATTTACACAAAACTATCCCCTCTCTTTTTGTTCATATAGCCCAACGAGAAAAAGCAACTTGACACGGCACATAATGAATGATATAATTATTAAGATATTATTTCGTGTACAGAAAGGCAAGATTTTATGAAGTGGACTTCTCTCAACGATCTTCGTGAAAAATATCTCTCCTTTTTTGAGGAGCGCGGTCACCTGCGTCTTCCCTCTTACCCCCTTGTTCCCATCAATGACAAATCGCTGTTGCTCATTAACTCGGGCATGGCACCGATGAAAAAGTTCTTCACGGGCGAAATTGATCCCCCGAGAAGCCGCATCACTACGTGCCAAAAGTGTATCCGCACCCCCGACCTTGAGCGCGTTGGTCATACCGCGCGCCACGGCACCTTCTTTGAGATGCTTGGCAACTTCTCTTTCGGCGACTATTTCAAGGACGAAGCAATCCCCATGGCTTGGGAGTTCTTGACAAAGACGCTTGAAATCCCGGGAGAGCTTCTTTGGCCCTCTATCTACGAAAACGACGAAGAGGCATTTGCCATTTGGCAAAAGGTTGGCGTTCCTGCCGAGCGCATCACGCGTCTTGGCAAAGCGGACAACTTCTGGGAGCACGGCACCGGTCCTTGTGGCCCCTGCTCCGAGATCTATTTTGATCGCGGCGAGAAATACGGCTGCGGTTCGCCCGACTGCCGTCCCGGCTGCGATTGCGAACGCTTCATGGAGATCTGGAACAATGTGTTCTCCCAGTTTGACAACGACGGCAAGGGCAACTACACCGAGCTTGCTCAAAAGAACATTGATACAGGCATGGGTCTGGAGCGCCTCGCGTGCGTCATGCAGGGCGTGGACAACATGTTTGAGGTAGACAGCATCCGTAAGATCCTGGACACCGTGTGCTCCATCGCGGGCAAAACCTACGGTGAGAACAAGGAAAACGACATTTCCATCCGCGTATGCACCGACCATATCAAGAGCTCAATGTTCATGATTTCGGACGGTGTTATCCCCTCCAACGAGGGACGTGGTTACGTGTTGCGCCGCATCATTCGTCGCGCCTGCCGCCACGGTAAGTTGCTGGGCATTGACCGCCCCTTCCTCACCGATCTTTGCCGCGTAGCAATCGGTGAAAGCCGCGACGCTTACCCCGAGCTTGCAGAGAAATCCGAGTATATCCTGAAGGTTATCGCCCTTGAAGAGGAGCGCTTTGACGCAACCATTGACGCAGGTCTTTCGATCCTGTCCGATCTTATCAGGGACGCCAAGGATGGCGGCAAGACCGCCATTGCAGGCGAAGATGCCTTTAAGCTTTATGACACCTTCGGCTTCCCCTTTGACCTCACCAAAGAAATCATTGCAGAAAATGGTCTGGCGGTTGACGAGGATGCTTTTGCCGACCTGATGCGCGCACAGCGTGAACGTGCACGTGCCGCACGCGGTAATGTTGGTGGTTGGGACAACGGTGATAAGAATCTGCTCTCTGACGTACCTGCCACTGTTTTTGTTGGCTACGACGCGCATGAAATGGCAGATGCCACTGTGCTTGCCATCATTGCAAACACAGAGGAAGGTGCCGTTAGCGTGCAAGAATGCAACGAGGGCAACTGCACCGTGGTACTGGACAAAACTTGCTTCTATGGCGAGGGTGGCGGACAGATCGGCGACACCGGTACGATGGGCGGCGCAAATGTTACGCTGACCGTTCAGGACACCAAGAAAAAGAGTGGCGTTTATCTCCACGTATGCACAATCGAGAGCGGTTGTGTGCACGTTGGCGATAAGCTTTGCGGCACGCTGAACGCTGCACGCCGCAATAGCATCGCAAGAAACCACTCCGCAACGCATCTGCTTCAAGCGGCACTTCGCCGCGTAATCGGTACGCACGTAGAGCAAGCCGGGTCTATGGTAGATGACTCCCGTTGCCGTTTTGACTTCACGCACTTCTCTGCCCTCGCCAAGGACGAGCTTGCCAAGGTCGAGGCGGAAGTCAACAAACAGATCTTTTCGGCTCTTCCCATTACGATGACGGAAATGCCCATCGCGCAAGCAAAGGAAATGGGCGCTACGGCGTTGTTTGGAGAAAAGTACGGCGACACGGTGCGCGTTGTAAAGATGGGTGACTATTCTATTGAGCTTTGCGGCGGCACGCACATTGACAACACCGCACGTATCGGACTCTTTAAGATCATATCTGAGACCTCTGTTGCCGCAGGCGTACGTCGTATTGAGGCAACCACGGGCGCCGGTGTCATGCAGCTGCTCCTTGAAAAGGATGCACTGCTCGAAAAAACGGCTGTCGCACTCAAAGCACAAAGTATACAGGACATCCCCACAAAGGTCGCACAGCTCCAGGACGAGCTGAAAAACGCGCACCGCGAGCTCGATTCTCTCAACGCCAAGCTCGCCTCCTCCAAGCGAGACGATCTGATGAAAAATGCCGTAACAGTTGGCTCCGTTAAACTGGCGGTTGCCAGATTTGACGGCATGCAGCCTGACGTAGCGCGCAGTCTTGCAGATGAGATCAAGGCAGATTGCCCTGACACGGTTGCTGTGATCGCCATCGCAGACGGCGCACGCATCAACTTCATCACCGTTGCGGGTAAGGACGCTGTTGCTGCAGGCGCACACGCAGGAAAACTGGTGGGCGCTGTTGCCGCTATTACCGGCGGTAAGGGCGGTGGACGCCCCGATAACGCAATGGCGGGTGGACGCGACGCTGATAAGATCGACGAGGCACTTGCCGCTGCCGCTGATCTGCTCTTTGCGCAACTGAAATAATTCAAAAGGCACGACCGCTTGGTCGTGCCTTTTTTATTTGATATGACAAAAAGCCCGCGAGGGTTGCCGCGGGCTTTTTATGTAATGAATCAGTCGCGCTGTGCCTTGGAACGGAACAGGTTCATGATCTGGTCGAAATCATCTACGTCAACCGTAGGAGCAGCAGGTGCTGCGGGAGCTGCCTCAGGAGCAGGAGCAGCCTCAGGAGCAGGAGTAGCATACTGAGGAGCGGCGTACTGGGGAGCAGCATACTGAGGAGCATACTGGGGAGCGTACTGAGGAGCGTACTGAGGAGCGTACTGAGGAGCATACTGAGGAGCGTACTGAGGAGCATACTGCTGAGCAGGAGCTGCCTGGAAGCCAAGCTCCTCGCCAAATGCCTCGGCCTCGTTCTCAAAGCCGGTTGCGATAATGGTGATACGCATCTCGTCCTCAAGGTTCTCGTCAAATGCAAGACCCCAGATAACGTTTGCTTCGGGGTTTGCCTCCTTGGAGATCATGGAGGAAGCAAGATCAACATCCTCAAGTCCAACATCGCGAGAAGCGGTGATGCTGATCAAAATGCCGCGTGCACCATGAATGGTGGTCTCAAGCAGGGGGCTAGAAATTGCAGCCTTAGCAGCAAGCTCTGCCTTGTCGGTATTAGTTGTGCCGCCAACGCCCATGTGAGCGTAGCCAGCATCCTTCATAACAGACGTGACGTCTGCAAAGTCGAGGTTGATGAAGCCCGGAACATTGATCA
>JAZNAM010000046.1:0-7682 GCA_045586515.1 Eubacteriales bacterium | reverse complement strand
CGCGTGGGCGAGGTGGGCAAGCGTTTGCACACCGCAAGAAGCCGTAACGACCAGGTGGCGCTCGACTTCCGCATGTATATGCGCGCGGGTACGGACGACGTGATGGCGGCGCTGCGCGAGCTGATCGACACGATCACGGAGCTTGCCGCACAGCACGAGGGCACGATCATGCCGGGTTACACGCATTTGCAACGCGCCCAGCCCATCACATTCGGTCATTGGCTCATGGCATACGCTATGATGCTGCTGCGCGACCTTGACCGCTTTGCGGACGCGCGTCGTCGCACCAATGTATCCCCCATCGGCTGCTGTGCACTGGCAGGCACGACCTACAACACCGACCGCCGCTTTGAGGCGGAGCAGCTTGGCTTTGCCGAGATCGCGCGCAACAGCCTGGACGGCGTTTCTGACCGTGACTTTGGCGTGGAGTTCCTCTCTGCCGCTTCGATGCTGATGATGCATCTGTCGCGCATGGCAGAGGAGATCATCCTCTACTCGAGCTGGGAGTTCGCATTTATCGAACTCTCCGACGCGTACACCACGGGCTCTTCCATCATGCCCCAAAAGAAGAATTCTGACATGGCAGAGCTGATCCGCGGCAAGACGGGTCGTGTTTACGGTGACCTCATGGCGCTGCTCACCACTCTGAAGGGTCTGCCCCTTGCCTACAACAAGGACATGCAGGAGGACAAGGAGAGCGTATTTGACGCGCTGGACACCGTGAAGATGTGCCTTGCCGTCCTTACCCCCATGCTTGCCACCATGCGCGTCAAACCCGAGAACATGAGAAAAGCCGCAAGCGGCGGCTTCATCAACGCCACCGACCTTGCCGACTATCTGGTAAGTCGCGGCATGCCGTTCCGTTCTGCTTACAAGATTGCAGGTTCGCTTGTGGCGCACTGCATTGCGAACGGCACGGTGCTCGAAGCGCTGTCGCTTGACACGTACCGCACGTACAGCGACCTGTTTGACGAGGGCGTGTATGACGCGATCGACCTGGAGGCGTGCGTCAATCGCCGCATCTCCGAGGGCGGCACCTGCCGTGACTCGGTGCGTGCGCAGATCGCCTACGTGAAGGAGATGCTGCAATGACCAAGGTATTCATCGACGGCTCCGCAGGCACGACGGGACTTCGCATCCATGAGCGCCTCGCGGCGCGTGACGATCTCACGCTCCTCACCTTATCCGAGGAGCTGCGCAAGGACGCCGGTGCAAGAGCAGAGATGCTGCACGAGGCGGACATTGCATTTTTGTGCTTGCCCGATGCAGCCGCCATCGAAGCGGTGGCACTCGCGAAGGACAGCGGCGTGCGCATCATCGACACCTCGACCGCGCACCGCACCAACTCCGCATGGGTCTATGGCTTTGCGGAACTTTCTCGCCGTGAGGCGATTCAAACAGCCAAACTTGTGGCAAACCCCGGTTGCCCCGCCAGCGGCTTTCTTGCACTGGTGACGCCACTTGTGAAGGCAGGCCTGCTCTCGCCCGATGCGGCGCTGACGGCTTTCTCGATCACGGGATACTCGGGCGGCGGCAAAAAGATGATCGCCGACTATGAGAGTGACGCGCGCGACGCGTTGCTGGGTGCACCCAGACAGTACGGACTCACGCAGATGCACAAGCACCTGCCTGAAATGTGCGTTGTGTCGGGGCTTATAACCGCCCCTTGCTTTTCTCCCATTGTCGCGGATTTTTACAGCGGCATGGAGGTGAGCGTACCGCTTTTTGCGAAGGATCTGCGCGGCAGCGTGCAGAACGTGCGCGACGTATACGCGGCAACCTACAACACCGCTGTGGTGCATTATAACGAGCAAGCGGATGAGGGCGGCTTCCTATCCGCCGCGGCGCTTTCGGGGCGCGACGATATGGAGATTTCGGTGGCGGGAAATGGGGAGCGTATTCTGCTCACTGCCCGCTATGACAACCTTGGCAAGGGTGCATCGGGTGCGGCGATTCAAAACATGAACATTATGCTCGGCGTGGATGAAACGCTGGGCCTTGTCCTCAACTGACAGGAGGGAATCATATGAAGATTATAACCGGCGGCGTTTGTGCCGCAAAGGGTTTTACGGCATCGGGCGTGCATTGTGGCATCCGCAAGAATCGCACCAAGAAGGACCTTGCGCTGATTTACAGCGAGCAGCGCGCTACTGCTGCGGCAGTATACACCACCAACCTCGTGAAGGGCGCGCCCCTCACCGTGACGAAAGCGCATATCGCCGACGGCTACGCACAGGCGGTGATCTGTAACAGCGGCAACGCGAACACCTGCAATGCAGACGGTATTGAAATTGCGGAACAGATGAGCGCATTGCTTGCAAACGAGATGGGCATTGCCGCAAATGACGTGGTAGTGGCTTCTACCGGTGTCATTGGACAACCCCTTAACATTGAGCCCATTGCCAAGGGTATCCCCGTGCTTGTGGCTTCGCTTTCCGTTGACGGTGGCGAGGCGGCTGCCGAGGGCATCATGACCACGGACACTGCGAAAAAGGAGATTGCCGTGGAGTTTGAGATTGGCGGTAAGGTTTGCCACCTGGGCGGTATCGCAAAGGGGAGCGGCATGATCCACCCCAACATGGCAACGATGCTGGTGTTCATCACCACGGACGTGGCAATTTCTGCGGCGATGCTGCAAAAGGCGCTGTCAGGCGACATTGCCAACACCTTTAATATGATCAGCGTGGACGGCGACACATCCACCAACGATATGGTCACCGTGCTGGCGAACGGCATGGCAGGCAATGCCGAGATCACGGAGGAGGGCGAAGATTTCGCCACCTTTATGAAGGCGCTCAACACCGTCAACGTGCAGCTTTGTCGCTGGATCGCGGGGGATGGCGAGGGAGCAACCAAGCTCTTGGAGTGCCGTGTCACGGGTGCTGCGAGCGAGAGTGCCGCCAAGACCGTTGCCAAGAGCGTGATCTGCTCGAGCTTGCTCAAAGCGGCGATGTTCGGTGCGGACGCCAACTGGGGCCGCGTGCTTTGCGCGATTGGTTACAGCGGTGCGGACGTGGACATCAACAAGGTGAGCGTATCCTTCCGCTCGGTAGCAGGGGAGATCCTGGTGTGTGAGAACGGCGCGGGCGTGCCTTTCTCCGAAGAGATCGCCAAGAAGATCCTGCTGGAGCGCGACATTGAAATTCTCGTCGGTCTTGGTGATGGCGAATCTGATGCAACTGCATACGGGTGTGATCTGACTTACGATTACGTCAAAATCAACGGCGACTACAGAACCTGATGCGCGATAAGCGGCGCATCACGGCGTTGCTCCCAGCGTATCAACAACAAACAAAAGAGGAAACAATCATGGGCATTGATAATCATTTTTCTAACGCACAACGCGCGCAGGTACTGACCGAAGCGCTGCCCTATATCAAAAAGTTCAACGGCAAAGTCATCGTCATCAAGTACGGCGGCAATGCCATGATCAACGAGCACCTCAAGGAGCAGGTGATGGAGGACATTGCCCTGCTTTGGCTCATCGGTGTGAAGGTCGTGTTGGTGCACGGCGGCGGTCCTGAGATTAGCGAGATGATGGACAAGCTCGGCAAGAAGCCCGAGTTTATTGACGGGTTGCGCGTCACCGACAAGGAAACAGTGGACATCGTGCAGATGGTGCTGGCAGGCAAGGTCAATAAGTCGCTTGTCACGCTGTTGCAGTCCAAGGGCGGTCACGCCGTGGGCCTTTCCGGTATTGATGGCGGTCTGATTGAGGCGGATTTCAAGGATGAGCGTCTGGGATACGTCGGTAAGATCACCAAGGTGCGCCCCCAACCCATCAACGACCTTTTGGAGAAAAACTATATTCCTGTCGTGTCCACAGTGGCAAGCGACAGGAACGGCAACGTCTACAATATCAACGGTGATACTGCTGCCGCCTTTATTGCAGGTGCACTTGGCGCAGAGCGTTTGATCATGATGACGGATATTGCCGGTATTCTGCGCGACAAAAACGACCCCAAAACGCTGATTCCTCATATTACAGTAGAGGAAGCAAGGGAGCTTTATGCCAAGGGCATAATCACGGGGGGCATGATCCCCAAGGTGGATTGCTGTATTGAGGCATTGCGCCGCGGCGTGCAAAACGTGGTTATTATGGACGGACGCGTGCCGCACTCCATTCTCATGGAGCTCCTCACCGACGAGGGTGCCGGCACGATGGTGATGGGAGAATAACATGAGCACTATCAAGGAACTGGATAACGCGTACGTGGCATCGACCTATGCGCGTTTCCCTGTGGAGATCGTGAGCGGTCACGGCTCCATTTTGAACGGCGCCGATGGGCGCGAATACATCGACATGGGTACGGGTATTGCCGTGAACTCCTTCGGTGTTGCAGACGAAGCGTGGATCACAGCGGTGACGGCACAGCTTTCCCGCGTGCAACACACGTCAAACCTATACTATACCGAGCCCTGCGCGAGACTCGCACAGGAACTTTGCACGAGAACGGGTGCAAGAAAGGTGTTTTTCGGCAACTCGGGTGCAGAGGCAAACGAGTGCGCCATCAAGGTGGCGCGCAAGTATGCGGCCGAACATCGCGGTGCAGAGTATTATAACATTGTAACACTGGAAAACAGCTTCCACGGCAGAACGCTTACCACGCTTGCCGCAACGGGACAGGAGCACTATCACGAGTTGTTTCAACCCTTGACGGGTGGATTTTTGCACACGCCCGCCAACGACGTGGAGGCACTTCGTGCGCTGGTTGCGCGCGAAAAGGTTGCCGGCGTTCTCATTGAATGTGTGCAGGGCGAGGGCGGCGTGAATGCGCTGGATGCGGATTTTGTACGCGGCGTTGAGGCCGTTTGCCGCGAAAACGATATTGTCTTTATGGTGGATGAGGTACAGACGGGTAACGGACGCTCCGGCTCACTGTACGCATATATGCAGTACGGCGTCACCCCCGACGTTGTAAGCACTGCCAAGGGCCTTGGCGGCGGCTTGCCCATTGGTGCGTGCCTTTTGTGGGAGCGCGTGGAGAGCGTGCTCGGCCATGGTGACCACGGTTCTACCTTTGGAGGCAACCCCGTGGCATGCGCAGGTGCATTGAGCATCCTTTCTCGCATGGACGATGCCTTGCTCGCCGGCGTACGCGAGAGAAGCGAATATATCCGTGCGCGCCTTATGGGCGCGAAAGGCGTTGTGGGCGTGAGCGGCATGGGTCTCATGCTCGGCGTTTCCTGCGAGCGTCCTGCTGCCGAGGTCGTGCGTGAGTGCATGGCGCGCGGCGTGCTGGTGCTGACCGCGAAAACGCGTGTGAGATTGCTCCCCGCGCTCAATATCCCCATGGACGTACTGGAAAAAGCAATGGACGTCCTTTGCGAAGTGATACAAGGAGATACACAATGAATTTAAAGGGCAAACACTTTCTCAAATTATTGGATTTTACCCCCGAGGAGATCGCGGGCCTCATTGACCTTGCGGCAGAGCTCAAAGCAAAGAAAAAGGCAGGCATCCCCCACCGCGTTTGCGAGGGCAAGAATATCGCGCTGATCTTTGAAAAGACCAGCACGCGTACCCGTTGCGCCTTTGAGGTGGCGGCGGCTGACCTTGGTATGCACCCTGTTTACCTCTCGCCCGACGCTTCGCAGATCGGCAAGAAGGAGAGCATCCCCGACACGGCACGCGTGCTGGGCAGAATGTTTGACGGCATCGAGTACCGCGGTTTTGGACAGAACATTGTGGAGGAGCTGGCGGCTTACGCGGGCGTTCCCGTATGGAATGGTCTGACCAACGAGTTCCACCCCACGCAGATCCTTGCCGATTTCCTCACCATTCGTGAGCATTTGGGCGATCTTGCAGGCAAGAAGCTTGTTTACATGGGTGATGCGCGTTACAACATGGGCAACTCCTTGATGGTTGGTTGCGCCAAGATGGGCATGCACTTTGTGGCTTGTGCCCCCCGCGAATATTTCCCCGACCAGGAGCTGATTGACATTTGCCAGAGCGTTGCCGCAAAGACGGGTGCCGTTTTGGAGTTCATTGAGGATCCGATGGTTGCCACCAAGGGTGCGGATGTGATCTACACGGACGTGTGGGTTTCCATGGGCGAGCCCAAGGAGGTGTTCGCCAAGCGCATCCAGGATCTTTCCCCCTACCAGGTGAACAAGGCGCTTATGGACAACGCCGGTGAGCGCTGCCGCTTCATGCACTGTCTGCCTGCCTTCCACGACCTTGGCACCGCCGTTGGTCGCGAGATCTACGAGCAGTTTGGCATTGATTGCATGGAAGTTACCCATGAGGTGATCGAAGGCCCGCAGTCGATCGTGTTCGATGAAGCGGAGAATCGCATGCATACCATCAAAGCAGTAATGCTTGCTACCCTCGCGTGAAAAAACTTTGCAGAGCTTCGTTGCTCCGCGCAAGCGGCTCGACGTAGATTACTACGCCTTCGCCTTGCTTGCTGTGGTGCGCCTCGCTCTGCTTTGTTTTTTCTGCGCGAGGCAAAGCGCGCCTTTGTGAGGAAGGCGTGTGTTTGTAAGAATTGCGCACAATGCGGCGCGGACATAGTGTGGGGCGTTGAGGGCGCCGCCCCCATACAGTTTGTGCGCAGCCGTTTTGAGATTGCGAACAGGGCGCGGACCGTCGAGGACGCCGGTCCCTACAATAGGGTGCAATGCACAGCCGCGAGGATAGTCAAACCGTCATTATATTGCATTGAGATAGCGTTGTCATAATGGTTGCACACTCACTACTCTGTAGGGACCGGCGTCCTCGACGGTCCGGGTATGAACACACCGAACATTGCGGTTACGCCGATAGCGCTTGACGCTGGCGGGTAATAAAAAAAGCCCCTGGAGGGGGCTTTTTTTATTGTTTTTTGCGAGGGTAGGGCGTTTTTTCGTCCGTGAGTCCCGCAAGATAGTCCATACTGGTATCCAATGCGATTGCGAGACGACGGCATTGCTCAAAAGTAAAATAGCGGCGTCCGCTTTCGATTTTGGAGTAGTCGCTTTGGTCGATGCCGGTGAGCATCTGTATTGTGATTTGCGTATAGCCTTTTTCTTTTCGCAGTTCTTTTAATCTGTTCATTTTCATCACCCATTATCAATTATGTCAATTTTCCCTATTGAAAATATGGTGTTATTGACCTATAATGGAGTTGGAGGTGATAAAATGGCGGAATTTTGCTCCGACTGTTGGAACAAACTGCATCATACAAGTTATCCGCGGTTTGAATTTGTATTAACGTTTCACAGAGAATTGTGCGAGGGGTGTGGTGAATACAAGCGTGTGGTGTTAGAAAAGCGACCGTTGTGTTACGATACAAGATTTGTTTTGATAGAAATGTTGGCAACGCTGTTTCGCATAGTAGTGAACGCTATCATTGATCTGTTTTATGCTTTAGAAACGCCAAAAGACAAGGAGAACGATAGCAAATAAAAAAGCCCTCCAAAAAATGGGGGCATAACCAAAGCCGCGTGGTTGAGTGGAGGTTAACAGGTGATAGGACATGGTGCGCAGCCGTTTTGAGATTGCGAACAGGGCACGGACCGGCGTCCTCGACGGTCCGGGTATGAACACACCGAACATTGCGGCTACGCCGACAGCGCTTGACGCTGGCGGATTAAAAAAGTATGCGCGAACATCGCGGCTACGCCGACAGCGCTTGACGCTGGCGGATTAAAAAAGTATGCGCGAACATCGCGGCTACGCCGACAGCGCTTGACGCTGG
>JAZNAM010000045.1:0-2531 GCA_045586515.1 Eubacteriales bacterium | reverse complement strand
AGTATCCTCCTTACATGCAACAAGCGCAAAGCCTGCCAGTAAAAGCGCCAGCATAAGTGCCAATATTTTCTTGAACATAAACTCTCCTTTACAAAGGGGTGTCGCAAAAGTGACAGCCCTTTGATGATCCTTATTCTTTTTCCTCTACTACGGCAATGCCAAGATCACAAAGTGCCGCAGGATCGGCGGGCGCGGGGCATGCGGACATCAGCTCGCTGGCGTTCTGCACCTTCGGGAAGGCGATCACGTCACGCAGCGAGTCTGCCTCTGCCATCACCATGGCAAGGCGGTCAAGACCCATACCGGAGCCACCGTGAGGCGGTGCACCGTACTTGTACGCCTCTACGAGGAAGCCAAACTTGCGGTCGATCTCCTCGGGGGTAAGGCCAAGAGCCTTAAACATCTGCTCCTGCAGCTGCCAGTCGGGGATACGGATCGAGCCCGAAAGCAGCTCGGTGCCGTTGAGCACCATATCGTAGCACTTCGCGCGCACGCTGCCGGGGTCGCTCTCAAGGTAAGGCAAGCACTCCTCAAGCGGCATCGTGAAGGGGTGATGCATCGCATCCCAGTGCTGCGTTTCCTCGTTCCACTCGAAGAAGGGGAACTCGGTGATCCACAGGAAGTTGAACTTCCCCGCAGGGATCAGTTCCAACTTGCGACCAAGGATGTTGCGCAATGCACCAAGCGTGGGAAGCACGACCTTATCGCTATCTGCGCAAATAAGCAGCACGTCGCCCTTTTCAAGCCCCGTTGCCGCATAGATCGCGGAAAGTTCCGCGTCGGTCATAAACTTGGCAAAAGAGCAGTTGGGAGCATCCTCAACCCAACGCACATAAGCAAGACCCTTCGCACCGATGCCCTTAGCATGCTCGGTGAGCTTGTCGATTTCCTTGCGCGTCAGCGTTGCAGCAGCATTCTTCGCAACGATTGCACGCACACTGCCGCCCGCGGCAATGGCACCGCTAAACACAGCAAAGCCGCAATCCTTTACAAGGTCAGAAAGGTTGATAATCTCCATGCCAAAGCGCGTATCGGGCTTGTCCGAGCCATAGCGCTCCATTGCCTCAGCAAAGGTCATGCGCGGCATGGGAAGCGGAATCTCTACGCCAAGCACCTCTTTGAATACGCGGGCGATAAAGCCCTCATTCATGCCCATAATGTCCTCCTGCGTTGCAAAGGACATCTCAAGATCAATCTGTGTGAATTCGGGCTGACGTTCTGCGCGCAGATCCTCATCGCGGAAGCAACGAGCCAACTGAATGTAACGGTCAAAGCCCGAAAGCATGAGAAGCTGTTTGTAGATCTGAGGGGACTGCGGAAGCGCGTAGAAGCTGCCCTTATGAATACGAGAAGGCACGATATAGTCACGTGCACCTTCGGGCGTGGGCTTGATCATCATGGGAGTTTCGATCTCTAAAAAGCCATTCTCATAGTAATACTCTCTTGCAACGCGCGCAATATCGTGACGCATCTTAATCGACTTTTGGAGAGACGGACGGCGCAGATCAAGATAACGGAAACGCAGTGCATTCTCCTCCTTGGCACGGCGGGGATCCGCCACCTCAAAAGGAGGGGTTTGTGCGGCAGACAGCACCTTAAGTTCGGTCACGCCAATCTCCACCGCACCCGTTGCCATATTGGGGTTCACAGCGCCCTCGCCACGTGCGCGTACGGTGCCGTGTGCAACAATAACGTACTCCGCGTGGCAACCTCTTGCCTTCTCAAACACATCACGATCAGTGTCGTCATCAAATGCAAGCTGTAAAAGGCCCGTGCGGTCACGCAGGTCAATGAAGGCAAGACCGCCGAGGTCGCGGCAACGCTGTACCCAACCCATCACGCAAACGCGCTCACCGATATTTTTTTCGTTCAGCGTGCCGCAATAGTGCGTACGCTTATCATTCGCAGTCAAAAATTCAGCCATGAAACTTCTCCTTACAACACTTCGCCCTGACTGTTGAACAGGGGTAATTTTTCCAGATAAACAAGGTCTTTGCGCTCCTGCGCATCGCCCTCGGCAAGAATTGCCATGCGTCCGCAAATCTCGCCTCCCGCCTGCATAACAAGCTGCTCAATGGCATATAGCGACTCACCCGTGGAAATCACGTCATCCACAATAAGAATGCGCTTGCCTCGCATCAGTTTTGCATCGGCAACATCAAGATAGAGATGCTGGACCTTCTCGGTTGTGATAGAATGTACACTTACATCCATCACACCCGTCATGTAAAGCTTGGGGGCCTTACGCGCCAGAAAGTACTTTTGATTACCGGCAAGACGCGCCATTTCGTGCGCAAGCGGAATGCCCTTTGCTTCGGCAGTGATGATATAGTCGTATGGGGGCGCCTTTTCAAGCAGTGCAGCAGCAGCGGCAGTCGTCAGTTCGGGATCGCCGAAAATCACAAATGCGGCAATCGACAAATTTTCATTCAGCGGGCAAATCGGCAACTCGCGCGTCACACCCGCAATCGTCATACGATAGGTTTTCACAAGAGATCCTCTCTTTCTTGTTATCCTATATTATAAGTCGG
>JAZNAM010000044.1:0-9524 GCA_045586515.1 Eubacteriales bacterium | reverse complement strand
GAATGGAGGGGGGGGGGATTTCTGCCGCCGCGTTGGATGAAACGCGCGGGAGAGTAGTTGCGTACGGGCATAATCGGCGCAGTTCCCAGCAGACCGCCGAAATCTACGCTGTCGCCAACGCTCTTGCCGTAAGCGGGAATCACGCGTACCGCGGTTGTTTTGGTGTTGACAACGCCGATGGAGATCTCGTCTGCGATAATACCGCAGATCACCTCCTCGGAAACATCGCCGGGGACCGCGATCATATCAAGACCAACCGAGCAAACGGCGGTCATCGCCTCCAGCTTTTCCAGCGAGAGCGCACCGCGCTCGACAGCGGCGATCATGCCTGCGTCCTCGGATACGGGAATGAATGCGCCGGAAAGACCGCCTACATGCGAGGATGCCATCACGCCGCCCTTTTTGACGGCGTCGTTTAGCATGGCAAGGCATGCAGTCGTGCCGTGTGTGCCGCAAGATTCAAGACCCATTTCTTCGAGGATGTGGGCAACCGAGTCGCCGATGGCGGGCGTAGGAGCAAGAGAAAGGTCTATAATGCCGAAAGGCGTGCCGAGGCGCTCTGCTGCCTCGCTTGCGACCAGCTGACCCACGCGGGTGATTTTAAAAGCTGTCTTTTTGATGATGTCTGCAAGTTCGGAGAGATTGCAATCTCCCGCGCGACGAATTGCCGCCGCCACGACGCCGGGGCCGGATACGCCCACGTTGATCACGGAGTTGGGTTCGCCGACTCCGTGGAAAGCGCCCGCCATAAAGGGATTGTCTTCGGGGACATTCGCGAATACAACGAGCTTGGCACACGCCATAGAGTTGTTGTCACGCGTGAGGTAAGCGGCACGCTTGATAGTGCTGCCCATCATGCGGATCGCATCCATGTTGATGCCTGCTTTGGTGGTGGCTACGTTGACGGAGGAGCATACGATGTTCGTTTCGGTAAGTGCTTCGGGAATTACCGAAATAAGATTACGTTCGCCGGGCGTCATGCCCTTGTGCACGAGCGCGGAGTAGCCACCAATAAAGTTGATGCCTAGCGTTGTCGCTGCTCGTTGCAATGTGTGTGCCAGTTTTAAGTACCCGTCAGGGGACATATTGCCGCCGATAAGGGATACGGGGGTGACGGATACGCGTTTGTTGACAATCGGGATGCCATATTTGTGCTCGATGTCCGCACCTGTTGCTACAAGGTGCTCAGCGGTGCGCGTGATCTTGTCATAGACTTTGTCGCAAAGACGATTTTCATCGTCGCTTACGCAGTCAAAAAGGGAAATGCCCATGGTAATGGTACGGATATCGAGGTTTTCCTCGCGTATCATACCTATGGTTTCGAGAATATCAGCAGTGTTGAGCATGCTCAGTACCTCTTATACGTGGTGCATGGTGTTGAAGATGTCCTCGTGCATCGCGCGAATATCAAGACCTACTTCTTTTCCCGAAGCCGCGAGCGCGTCGGCAAAGGTGGAGAAGGGGACATTGAGCGTGTCGATCTCGGCGAGAACGATCATGGCAAAATAATCAGAAAGGACGCTTTGGGTGATGTCCACGATGTTGGCGTTGTGTTCTGCGCACAGCGCACTCACGCGTGCGACGATGCCCACGCTGTCCTTGCCCGTTACGGTGATAACTGCTTTCATGTTTTAGACTCCTTTGTTGTGAGTTTCTTTTTTGTTTGGCTTGTGTTTCTTTTTTGTCGCGGAAAATCCGAAGCGCCCGATCTGGCGACCGAGCTCGTAGTATCCACCGTGCGCGTAGGCGCAAAGTCCTGCGCGTTCCATGTGAAGTGCGCCTTGTTTGTCAAGTAGCGCATCATCTGCATATACGGCAACAATGTCTGCTACAAACATATCGTGCGATCCCAGTTCCACTACATCCGTGACGCGACAGCAAAGGGAGAGGGGGCACTCTGCAATCATAGGTGCCGTTACTTCGTCGGCGGCTATGCGTGTAAGCTTGCACGCGGCAAATTTGTCGACTTTTGCACCCGTGAAAGTGCCACAGTAATCTGCTGTGCGAGCAAGCGCGGCGGGTGTGAGGTTTAATACGAATTCGCCCCGCTCTTTAATAATGGGGTGGGAAAAACGTTGTTTTCGAATCGAAATATAGGTTTTTGGTGGAATAGTGTTTAGAATCCCTGTCCAGGCAACGGTGATAATGTTGCTTTTTTCCATCGTGCCGCAACTGACCATAACAGGGGGGACGGGGGCAAGCATTGCGCCGCCGCGAAATTTGACTTTATTCATACCGTTACCGCCTCAATAGGTTAAAATGAGATGGGTTTTACCGAGATGGTTTTGCCCGTTGTGGGGTTGATCTCGAACAGTGCGCCGTTTGCGCGCACCTCGCCGCTTGCCACTGTAAATCGTTGAGGAAGATGGGTACGGCTGCGCGTGAGAACATCCTCAATGCGCACGCCCAGAATACTGTTTACGGGGCCGGTCATGCCGAGATCGGTGATATAACCTGTTCCGTTGGGCAGGATCTGAGCGTCGTTGGTCTGCACGTGCGTGTGTGTGCCGAAAATAGCGGCAAATTCACCGTCAAAGTAGTGCGCGAGGGCAAGCTTCTCCGAGGTTGCTTCTGCGTGTATGTCTAATATCGCAAAATCGTAGCGGCCACGCGCATGATCTAATTCGTAGCGGATGGCGGAATAGGGAGAACCAAGCGGCTCCATAAACACACAACCCGATACGTTAACCACAAGAATTTGCCACCCGTCTGCTGATGTAACCATGCGGGAGCCCTCACCGGGGCACTCCGCTGGATAGTTGCACGGACGGATGATGGATTGGGAACTTTCGAGAAACGCTTGCCCGTCGCGGCGGTCGAAAACGTGATTGCCCGATGTAATCAGATCGACGCCTGCATCCAGCAGACCTTGTGCGGCGGCAGGTGATATGCCGTGAATGTCGCAAACGTTTTCGCCGTTGGCGATGACAAGATCGGCGCCAAACTCGCGGCGCGCGTTGGGAAGATTGCGGCGCAGATAGGCAAGCGTCGCTTCGCCTACTACGTCACCAAGTGCCAAAAGTTTCATGTTGTTTCGCTTTCTATAGGAGGTTAGCTCCGAGGAATATTGACAATAACAGTATATCACATTTTGATGCAGAATGCAAGAGATATGGTAGGTTCTCTATACGCGCGCGAGAGACATATTTATAATTTGGTCAAAATTTGCAAAAAGCCTTTACAAAGTAGAACCTTTTTGCTATAATGAGTATGATCACATAATGCGCGATTGCGCCATTTTGGTGTGCGCGCGCGCCGAAATCCACATAGCAAGGAGAAAACCGATGAAAACCATTCGTATTTTGTCCCTCGTTCTTGCGCTTTTGATGCTTGCACTTCCGCTTGCGGCTTGCAAGGATAAGACCACGGGCGATGATCCTGCAGATGAGACCGAGCAGGAGGTTGTAACCCTCAAGTTGGTTACCGATGGCGTTTCTAACTACGATATTGTATATGACGGCGACAAGACCGGTTCGCTTACCAGAGGTGCTGTGAACGCACTTGTCAGTGCTTACCAGACGTTCCTGGGCTGTGAGATCAACGTGCGTGAGTCCTTTTCTGAGCGTGATGACGCGCAGGACGAGGAGGTAAGACCTAATGAAATCCTGGTGGGTATGACCTCTCGCCCTGAGTCTGTAAAGGCGATGGAGGGCAAGAGAAGTTCCGATTACAGTGTAACGATCGACGGCGGCAAGCTTGTTATTGCAGGTGGTTCCGACGAGGCAACCATGACGGCGATTACCCGATTCCTTACTGCGTTTGTACATGAGCAGGGAGATAAGGCGGAAGTTGCTGCGGGCAAGAAGCTCTCTATGGTGGCGACTACCGAAACCGTTGCCCCCCTTTCGTTTGTTGGCCGTTACTCGTTTAGCAAGACGGTGCTTTGCGACGCGAGAGTTGATAGTTATTGCGTCGTGTATCCTGCTAACACCGATGTGCCTAACGCAAAGTATTCTGATTTTGCCAACACTGTCCAGGCGCACGTGTTCAAGGAAGCCGGCTACGAAATCAAGGTTTACAACGATGAGAACATCGTGAGAGCTGATTATATGATTCTGGTTGGTGACACCAAATACACCGATCCCGAGGTGTTGTCCAAGATGGGTGCAGGAAGTTATCACATTGAGCTCAAAAAGACCGAAACGGGGGCTTACTTTATTATCCATTATGGTGAAAAAGCGAAAGACGCGGCACTTGCAGCGTTTAAGGAAATTCTTCCCGCATCGGCTGAACCGATCGAAATCGAGCTTGCCGAGGGCGTGCTTAAAACTAACATTCAGTAAAAAAATGGGCGTTCGTGATTGGCGAACGCCCATTTTTTTTTTTGTTATCGCCACAAAAAGAAAAGCCGCCTTCAGGCGGCTTTTCTTTATGCTTTGATTTTCTTTTCGCAGTAGATGCAGCGGCAAATGCCGTTTGTAGCGTCTACGGAACGGAACACCTGATCAAGCTCTTGCTCGATGGTGGTAATGCAGCGCTCGTTTTCGCAAACGAATTTGTTCACGATCAGGCCTTCCTCGCCACGTTCGGTGGGCAGGGGTTCGGGGCTAGGCGTTCTATCCTTGGCGGCGCTCAGCAGCGTGAGGATCAGTGCCTTGCGGATGTGCTTGGCGTTCAGCACCTGCTTGAAGTAGCACGCGCGAGGATCTGCGTCGATCTTGACGCTGATCTCGTTGACGCGGGGCAGGGGATGCAGTACAGACATATCGCTCTTGGCGAGGTTCATCTTGTCGGCTGTGAGAATGTAGGTGTCCTTCAATCTCTCATAGGTGGCAAGGTCGGAGAAACGCTCGCGCTGTACGCGTGTCATGTAGAGAACGTCGAGCGAGGGGAGCTGGCTTTCCAGATCCGTTGTTTCGATCCAATCCATGTCGCGCATGACCTCGTGCTTGATGTAACCGGGGATCTTCAATTCCTCGGGGGAGATCAGCACAAGTTTGATGCCTGTATAACGCGAGAGTGCAGAGATGAGCGAGTGAACGGTGCGACCGTATTTGAGGTCGCCGCAAAAGCCTACGGTAAGATCGTTAAGGCGTCCCTTTTCACGCTTGATGGTGAGCAGATCGGCAAGGGTTTGCGTGGGATGTGCGTGGCCGCCATCACCTGCATTGATAACGGGAATAGTGGCGTTGCAGGAGGCAACGAGGGGGGCACCCTCCTTGTGGTGGCGCATAGCAATGATGTCAGCATAGCAACTGATGACTTTGGCGGTATCAGCCATGCTTTCACCCTTGGATGCAGAGGAAGTGCCTGCGTCGGAGAAGCCGAGCACGTTGCCGCCCAGCTCGTACATAGCGGCCTCAAAGCTCAGGCGCGTACGGGTGGAAGGCTCGAAGAATAGCGTTGCCAGCTTCTTGCCGCGGCAAGCGTCTGCGTACTTGGCCGGATTATCGATCATGTCCGCTGCGAGTGCGAGAAGCTCGTCGATCTCTTCAACGGAAAGCTCCAGAATATCGATCAAACTTTTCATGGTAGTGCTCCTTTATGCTTTAGCGCCGTTTACGGCGAGGTAGTTCTTGATACGGGTAACATTCTCTTCGTTGGCGGGGTCTTCTTCGAGGTATTCGATGATGTCGTATACGTCTACAACCGAGTATACAGGGAAGCCAAATTGTTCTTCGATCTCCTGCATAGCGCCCTTTTCACCTTGGCCCTTTTCCTTGCGGTCGACCATGATGAAGGTTGCTACCACTTTGGTGTTTTCTAGGTGGGAGAGGATTTCCATGGATTCGCGGATCGCGGTGCCTGCCGTGATCACATCCTCGATGATGACGATCTCCTCGCCTGCGGTGGGTACATAACCCACAAAAATGCCGCCCTCACCGTGATCCTTTACCTCTTTGCGGTTGAAGAAGAAGGGAACGTCCAGTCCGTTCTTGGCGAGTGCCACAGCGGCGGAAATCGAAAGCGGAATACCTTTGTAGGCGGGGCCGTAGAGTACAGCGGCCTTTTTGCCAAGCTTGTCAAAATATGCTTTTGCATAAAACTCGCCCATTTTAGAGATCTGATCACCGGTCTTGATCATGCCGGCGTTCACGAAATAGGGGATTTTGCGGCCGGATTTTGCGGTGAAATCACCGAATCTCAGGACGCCTGCAGACTGCAAAAATTCAATAAATTCTCTCTTATAAGCTTCCATTTTGGTTCTCCTTAGCCCAAGAATTCAGCCACGCAACGGCGGTATGCCGCAACGGGGTCGGCGGCAGCGGTGATGGGTCTGCCTACCACGATGTAGTCCGAGCCGATGCGCTTGGCTTCGGCGGGAGTCATAACGCGCTTTTGGTCGCCTACGTCACCGTCTGCGAAGCGCACGCCGGGAGTCACTGTCACAAAGTCTGCGCCGCAGGTGTCGTGCACCTTGCCTGCCTCCAGAGGGGAGCAAACAACGCCATCCAGGCCCGCGTTCTTGGCGTTGGCGGCGTAGTGCATGACGACTTTATCAATGGGCTCGTTGATGAGCAGGTCGCTACGCATGCTTTCCTCATCGGTGGAGGTGAGCTGGGTAACGGCGATAAGCATGGGGCGCGTGCCATCTGCACGAGTAAGGCCCTCGATTGCGGCTTCCATCATGCGGCAGGTGCCTGCTGCATGCAGGTTGGTCATATCTACGTCCAGGCGAGAAAGCACTGCCATGGATTTCTTTACGGTGTTGGGGATGTCGTGCAGCTTCAGATCCAGGAAGATCTTGTGGCCGCGACGCTTGATCTCGCGCACGATTTCGGGGCCCTCCGCATAGTAGAGCTCCATGCCGATCTTTACGAAAGGCTTGCGCTCTTCGTTTCCAAACAGATCAAGAAAGGAAAAAACCTTTTCGCGACTGTCAAAGTCGCACGCAATAATTACGTCCTTTGCCATTATTTACACGCTCCTATAATAGATTCAAGAGAAGAAATGCCATACTGCTCCATCACGCGAGGTAGATCGTTTACGATGTCGCGTGCGGCGTAGGGGTTCACGAGGTTGGCAGCACCCACCTCAACTGCGGTTGCGCCTGCCATCATCATTTCGATCACGTCCTCGGCGCTGCTGACACCACCCATGCCGACCACGGGAATCTTAACGGCGTTGGCAACCTGGTAGACCATGCGTACGGCAACAGGGAAGATCGCAGAGCCGGAAAAGCCGCCCATGCGGTTGGCAATTACAGGGGCTCGGCGGCGCAGATCGATGCGCATACCGAGCATGGTGTTGATTAGGCTAATGCCGTCAGCACCAGCCGCTTCACATGCCTTTGCGATTGACACGATGTCGGTCACATTGGGGGAGAGTTTGATGATAACGGGTTTGGTGGTCACCTTCTTTACAGCGTGGGTGACCTGTGCCGCGGCTTCGGGGCTTGTGCCGAAGCTCATGCCGCCGCCGTGTACGTTAGGGCAGCTGACATTGACCTCGAGCCAACCGACCTGTGCTTCTTTGTCGAGTTTCTCGCAAGTGTATGCGTAATCCTCTACCGAAAAGCCGCTGACATTTGCCATCACGGGCTTATGGAAGCACGTAGCAAGTCGGGGGAGCTCCTCCGAGATCACGCGATCTACACCGGGGTTTTGCAGCCCAACGGCATTGATCATGCCCGCGGTGCACTCCGCAATGCGAGGCGTGGGGTTACCGAAACGTGCGTCGCGCGTGGTGCCTTTGAAAGAGAAGGTACCAAGGCAGTTGATATCGTACAATTCGGCAAATTCATAGCCGAAGCCAAAAGTGCCGGAGGCGGGGATCACGGGGTTATCCAGCGTGATGCCGCAAAGCGTTACGTTCAGTTTTCCCACAAGATCTCCTCCTTTCTCATCACGGGGCCCTCGCGACAGATGCGCTTGTTGCCCGTGAGCGTTTTGCAGGAGCAACCCATGCACGCGCCAAAGCCGCAGCCCATACGCTCCTCAAAGCTCATTTGTCCCGAGGTGTTGGTGGTACGCCATACCGCTTTCAGCATCGGTTCAGGGCCGCAAGTGTAGAAGTAAGTATAGTCCGTCGGCAGGGCATCGGTGACAAATCCTTTTACGCCAACAGAGCCATCGGCGGTGGCGATGATCACCTTTGCACCCAGTGCTTCAAATTCTTCTTTGTAGAAGATCTCGTCTGCACGGTTAAAACCCAGAATCACGGTCACGTGGCGACCTTTTGCGATCAAGCGTCTTGCAAGCAAATACAGGGGCGGTACGCCTACGCCACCGCCCAGCAGGAGCGGACGCTCGCCTGCGGTGGTGAGATCATAGCCGTTGCCAAGGCCTGTGAGAATATCCAACGTTTCGCCTGCGTGCATATACGACATTTGTTCGGTGCCTTTGCCCACAACCTTGTAGACGATGGTGAGCACATTGCCCTCTACGTCACACACCGAGATGGGGCGGCGCAAATACTTTCCCGAAAGGGCAATATTGACGAACTGTCCGGGCGCCGTAATGGCGGTGGTGTCGCCCTCAAGCTGCATGCGATAAACGTTTGCGGTGAGGGCAGTGTTCTCAATAATCGTAAAAATTCCTTGTTTCATCATTCTATCAAGCATCAATGGTGGAGATGGTCAGCGTGGTTTCTTCCAATACGTCGAGGAGCACGCGGACGGTATCCAGTGCGGTGAAGATGGTGACGTTGTTTTCGGTGGCGGTCATGCGGATCTCTGCGCCGTCAGATGCCTGACCGTGAGAGCCAATGTCGCGCGTGTTAATCACGTATGCGATATGACCTTGGCGGATGGAGTCGATGATTTCGGTGGAGCCGTCGGAGAGCTTTCGCAATACGCGGGTACGGATGCCGTTGTCTTTGAGGAACTTTGCCGTGCCTGCTGTTGCCTCAATGTTGAAGCCGAGGTCATAGAAACGGCGCACGAGAGGCAGCGCCTCATCTTTGTCCTTGTCGGCAATGGTGACAAGCACCGTACCGTAGTTCTGCAAGTGAGTGCCGCCTGCCTGGAGTGCCTTATAAAGTGCACGGTTGAGTTTGTCGTCATAGCCGATCGCCTCGCCCGTGGACTTCATCTCGGGAGAGAGGTAAGCGTCTAGACCGCGGAGCTTGTTGAAGGAGAACACGGGCACTTTTACGTACCAGCGCTTCTTCTCCTCGGGGTAGATGTCGAAGATGCCCTGCTCCTTGAGTGTCTTGCCCATAATCACTTCGGTCGCGATGTCGGCAAGGCTGTAGCCCGTCGCTTTGGAAAGGAAGGGAACGGTACGGGAGGAACGAGGATTGACCTCGATCACGTAAACGTCATCCTTGTCATCCACGATGAACTGAATGTTAAACAGACCTACAATACCAATGCCGATTCCGAGCTTCTTTGCATATTGCAGGATGATGCCCTTGACCTTGTCGGAGATGGAGAAGGTGGGATATACGCTGATAGAGTCGCCGGAGTGGACGCCGGTGCGCTCTACAAGCTCCATAATACCGGGCACGAATACGTCACGGCCGTCGCAGATTGCGTCGATCTCGACTTCCTTGCCTTGGATATACTTGTCAACGAGTACGGGCTTGTCCTCGTCGATCTCAACGGCGGTGCGCAGGTAGTGGCGCAGCTGTTGCTCGTTGGC
>JAZNAM010000043.1:0-29887 GCA_045586515.1 Eubacteriales bacterium | reverse complement strand
GGTGTCAGCGCGAACGTGGACTTCTATTCGGGGATGGTCTATAAAATGCTCGGACTTCCTTATGAGCTTTTCACTCCCATCTTTGCCATAGCACGAATTGCAGGTTGTAGCGCGCACCGTATGGAAGAAATACAGAACGCGGGTAAGATCATACGTCCCGCTTACATAAACGTAAAAGAAGAAACAGAATATGTATCCCTGAAGGATAGATAAGAACAGCCCTCGTTCCATTACGGCGCGAGGGATTTTTATAACTTTTGAAAATATTTTTGCAAACTTTTGAAAATATTTTCGCAAAAGCTATTGACAAATCTGTTCACTTGTGATATAATATAATACTCAATTTTGATATTGCCATACTTTCCCATTATTAGTATTGCCATCAAAGTTGATACATATACAATTGAATAAAATATATTTTGCGTGAATACTTGCGGTGGAGAACGAACCTCGTGCCGCTTGGCAAACAAGACAGAACGCGCGGTATCATTAGCCGTTGATCAGTAATCTATTTCACAAGAAATCCGTCGCCATCAGCCACTAAACCGGCATTGAATGCACTTGCATTCTCTTATTGAAACGAGCTTTTAGACTCGTACTTATACATAGGCGCGGGACATTTTTTAGCGAACGTGCGCCGTTCGCTTTTTGGTGTTTCCCGTGATCCGTGTGTGTAAGTACGGGTTTTTTTGTTTTGTCAAAGCAGTTTATAGTGCTGTCGCGGAAGGTAAGAATGGCGAGTCTGACGTGGGGCGTTACCTTAAAATGATACGGACTTTATGTCCGTCGAAGCGTATTGGAACAGTGGATTATATTATCAATACTCACTTTGCCGAAGAAGGCAAAAGCACTCTGCTTTCGCAGTTTCGGGATCTGATACTATCCCAAAAGCTGACCGACGACTTACTATGACAGAATTGCAAGGATGCGCCGGGCATTGTATAATAAGGCTACCTTACAGCAATGCTCGGCTTACAGAAAGGAAAAGGTGATTATATGACAAAACAAGCCGAGAATAAAATAACCGCCCTCTACTGCCGACTGTCACAAGATGACGGGAGAGATGGCGATAGTAATTCAATTGTGAATCAAAGGGAGATCTTATCTCAAAGGAAACAAACGTGCGGAATATGAAGGCTGCCATTGAGAAAGACAAGCGCCGAATTGCCGAGATCGACACGATGATTGAGCGTTTGTACGAGGATAACGTACTTGGCAAAATTCCCGATGACCGTTTCTCTAAGATGATGGGTAAATACGAAACGGAGCAAAAAGCGCTCATCGAAGCGGTTACAAAGGCAGAACACTCCTTAAAGGTATTTGAGCAAGATAAGGTGGATCTCCGCATATTCCTTGAAACTATTCGTAAGTGTACTGACATCAATGAGCTTACTCCTGAAATCGTCAATCGACTCATAAGACGAATCGAGGTTCACAAGAGCGCAAAGGTGGACGGAAGAAAGCGCGTAAAGCTTGACGTTTACTTTACGGCAGCAGGGCTGATCGACATTCCCGATGAAAACGAACTCCGCGAAATGATGGAAGAAATCCGTAAATCCGCGTAAGGACTAAAAAAGCAAGAATACGGCATACCTCTTTCGAGATATACCGTATTCTTGCAAAACTGTCTTTTAGAGAACAGGTCTAACGTGCACCTTTTTGTTGTTTTGATCAGCCGCCCAGGTATGCCTTGCGCACCATTTCGGAAGCGGCAAGCTCCTCACCCGTTCCTGTGAGAACGATTTCGCCGTTCTCCAACACGTACGCGCGATCCGAGATCGCGAGCGATTTGCGGGCGTTCTGCTCTACGAGCAGGATTGTGGTGCCATCGCGGTTGATGTCCTTGATGATCTCAAATACCTGATCAACAAGCAGAGGGGAAAGTCCCATCGAGGGCTCGTCAAGCATCAAAAGTTTCGGGTGGCTCATGATAGCTCTACCCATTGCCAGCATCTGCTGCTCACCGCCCGAGAGGGTGCCTGCAATCTGATTGCGGCGCTCCGCGAGACGGGGGAAGCGCGTGAACACGGCCTCCAGGTCGTTTTTAAAGCCCGATTGATCCTTGATGGAGTATGCACCCATGAGCAGGTTCTCGTAAACTGTGAGTTCCTGGAAAATACGGCGTCCTTCGGGCACCTGGGTCATACCGAGGTGCACGATCTTGTGACAGGGGGTTTTGGTGATATCGTGGCCGTCAAAGGTCACGCTGCCGCTCTTGGCGGGGATCAGGCCCACCACACTTTGCATAGTGGTGGTTTTTCCCGCACCGTTTGCGCCGATAAGGGTCACGATCTCGCCTTGATTTACGTCGAAGCTTACGCCCTTGAGGGCACAGATGACGCCATAATATACCGAAAGATCGCGTACTTCTAACATTGCCATAGCATCAACCTCCGATATATGCCTCGATGACGCGAGGGTCAGCGAGCGCGGTCTTGGTGTCGCCCTGGGCGAGCACGGTGCCGAAGTTCAGCACGGTGACCTCGTCACAAAGGCCGGAAACGAATTTCATATCGTGCTCAATGAGCAAAATCGTCATGTCAAAGTGGTCGCGGATATAGTGAATGGTCTTCACCAAATCCTCGGTTTCATGGGGGTTCATGCCCGCGGCGGGCTCGTCAAGCAGTAGCAACTTGGGGTTAGTTGCCAGTGCTCTTGCAATCTCCAGCTTGCGCTGTTTGCCATAAGGCAGATTGCACGCAAGATTGTTGCGTTCCTCGTAGAGTCCCATGATACGAAGCAGTTCCTTGGCGTGCTTGCGCATCTCCTTTTCCACTTTGAAGTGGCGGGGAAGGCGTAAAATGCTATCAAGCATCGTGCACTTGTACTCCGGGCGATTGGCAAGACCGACCATCACGTTACGCACTACCGTCATGTTGTTGAACAGTCTAATGTTCTGGAACGTGCGGGCGATGCCCTTTTGATTGATCTTCTCCTGGGGGAGACCTCTCAGTTCCTCACCGTTTAGGTAGAACGTACCTGCCGTGGGCTGATACACGCCCGTGAGCAGATTGAAAATGGTGGTTTTTCCCGCACCGTTCGGGCCGATAAGGCCGTAGATCTGGTTTTTCCGGATGGAAAGATTGACGTTTTGCGCCGCTTTCAGACCGCCAAAGGAAATACCAAGGTCTTTTGTTTCAAGCACGTAATTTGCCATTAGTCCTTACCTCCCTTGTCCGTGGTGTTCGAGAAGTCCTGTGGCACCATGTCGGTGGAAAGCACCTCGTTCATCTCGATCTTGGTCGGTACAACGTCCCACTTGGCGGCGTCGTCCTTGATCTGCGCGGGATCGCGCTTTTTCTTGGTGATCTTGTAGACGAGCGTGTGGGTATTGTAGCGGTTGCGGAAGCCCTTGAGGGCAGGCGCGTTGTTGTAAATGATGATCATAATGAGGATCACCGCGTAAATGATATTTTTAAGGGGAGCAAGCTCGCCGGGCAGCCAAATGGGGAGCTTCGTGTTGAGCCAGGTAATGAGCGCCGCGGAAATGATCGCGCCGTTAATATTACCCATGCCGCCAAGCACCACCATCACGAGGATCTCGATGGAGTAGTTGTAGTCGAAGATCTTGTTTTGCACCGTGTTGTTCGACCAGCTGTACAGCACGCCTGCAATGCCTGCAAAAGCGGCGGAGATGGTGAACGCGAGCAGCTTGTACTTGGTGACGTTTACACCCGTTGCACGTGCGGCAATCTCGTTGTCGCGGATCGCGGTCACGGCTCTGCCGTGCTTGGAGCGCAGGAAATTCTGCATCACCGCAAGGGTGAGCAGCAACAACACGAAAATGACGAGGAACAGGTGATTTCTGTCATAACGGGGGGTGTTGAGTGCCATTGCACCGCCAAACCAGCTGTCGGGCGCGTTGCGGAACAGCGAGCGGACGATCTCACCAAAGGCAAGCGTCACGATTGCGAGGTAGTCACCGCGCAGACGAAGGGCTGGCAGACCGATGATAAAGCCGCAAACAGCGGCAGCGCCGGCACCCACCACGAGGGAAAGGACAAGGGCAAGCGTGTCGTTTAACCCGAGGGTGGAAACAAGCAGCACCGAGAACTTACCGCCAAGGTAAGCGCCCACGCACATAAAGCCCGCATGGCCAAGCGACAACTCGCCAAGGAAGCCCACCACAAGCGAGAGGGAAACGGCAAGGATAGCGGCAATGCCCATTTTCTCCATCAAGATGAGAAGCGAGCCGTTGATGCGTGCACCCGAGAGGGTGAGGATCGCAAACACCAGCGTGAGTGCGCCGATGACGATGTAGTTGATGTAGTGATTCCACTTGAACTTCTTGAGTTTTTGCCAGAACGTCATACCTTCTCCCTCCTTTTCTTGCCGAGGAAGCCCGTGGGGCGCACCAGCAGGATGACGATGAGAATGGAGAACTCAATCGCATCCGTGAAGGGAGCGAGAACGGGGATCATCGTGGCGATGATCTCTACCATGCCGAGCAGAATACCGCCGAGCATCGCGCCGGGGATGGAGCCGATACCACCGATAACCGCCGCCGTAAACGCCTTAATACCGGGCATAGCACCGAGTGTGCTGGAGGTGACAGGGGTGCGGAGTAGGTAGCAGTAGCCGGCGAGCGCGGCGAGTGCCGAGCCGATGGCAAAGGTGATGGTGATGATGAGGTTGACATTGATGCCCATAAGTTGTGCCGCGCCTCTATCCTCGGAAACGGCAACCATGGCGCGACCAATGCGCGTGCGTTTGATGAACATGGTCAGACCGATCATCACGACAACCGTGAAGGCGAGCGTCACAAGCGAGGAAACCTCCAGTTTGGTACCAAGCAACGTGACAGCGCCCAGATTGGGCAGGTTTACGTGCTTGGAGGCAGAGCCGAAAATGATCTGCGCCAAACTTTGAAGCAGATAGCTCATGCCAATCGCGGTGATCAATACCGCGAGGGGGGACGCACCGCGCAAGGGCTTGTATGCAACCTTTTCGATCGCCACGCCGAGCAGGACGCAGAACACGATCGAAAGGATCACGGCAAGAATGGGGCTACCCGTGCTGAGGAATACAAGGATCGCGTAAGCACCCACCATGATGAGGTCACCGTGGGCGAAATTCAGCATTTTCGCGATGCCGTACACCATCGTATAGCCCAGCGCGATCATGGCGTAAACGCCACCGCGCGACAGACCGTTGACCAGTGCGGAAATGATTGTTTCTAACATAATTTACTATCCTTTTAAAAGCACATAAGCCGACCTTGCGGTCGGCGTTATGTAGATATTATTTATTAGGCGCTGAAACCCTTGATCACAACGTAGGTTGCGTTCTTCTTCACGTAGCCATCAGCATCCCAAGTCATGTTCGTGCCGGTAACACCCGTGTAGGTGAAGCCGCCCTGGAACTGAGCCTGAAGGATGTCGGAAAGATCAGAAGCGCTTATCTTGACGTCGATCTCCTCGCCAGCGTCCTTGGCAGCCTTCATTGCGTTGTAGATTGCGTATACGCAGTCGTAAGCGGAAGCGCCGAACTGGTTGAGCGTTTCCTTGCCGTACTTTGCCGTGTACTTAGCAGCGAACGTGCCGGCAGCAGTGGAAGCGTCAGCGTTGGAGTCGTAGTGGGTGAGCATGGTAACCATCTGAGGAATGGAGTTGATGTCAAAGCCATCGATTGCGTCGATACCGTCGAAGCCGTCGCAGCCGTAGTAAACGGTGTCAGCGGACATCACGTTCTTTGCAGCCGTCATGAAGATGGAAGCAGGATCGTAGTAGGTGGGCATGAAGATGAACTTGCAGTTCTTCAGTGCGTCAACCTGTGCGCCGAACTCGGTTGCGTTGCTGTCGTCGAAGGACTGAACGGTGAGGGTAACGGCACTGCCAACGGTCTTTACGAACTCTTCGTAAATGCCCTTGGAGTAAGCGTCGTCGCTCTTGTAGAACACGCCGATCGTCTGGCCTTTGTAGTTCTCCTTCACGAACTCACCTGCAGCAACACCCTGCTTGGTGTCTGCAAAGCACATCTGGTATGCGTTTGCGTCACCTGCGGGAATGGCGTCAGCGGAAGCGGAGGGGGTGATGAAGAACACGTTGTCTTCCTTCGCAAGGGGCTTGAACTCCAGTGCGGGGTTGGTGGTAACGGTACCGAGAGATACCTGCATACCGCCCTCAAGCAGCTCCTGGTAAAGGGAGGGGACCTTGTCGGCCTTGTGCTGGTCGTCGAGCATGCGAAGCTCGAACATCACGCCGTCAAGACCGCCTGCGGCGTTGATCTCGTCAACAGCCATCTGTGCGGCGTTTTTCACGCCAATGCCGTAAACGGCTGCACCGCCCGTAAGGGGACCGGTTGCGCCGATAACGAACGTTTCATTATCCTTGGTGTAGTTGGAACCTGCGCAGGCAACGAATGCGCCGAAGCAGAATACAACCGCAAGCACCAGGGATACAACCTTGATTGCTTTCATAGTCGAAAACCTCCAAACAAAAGTGTACTTTTTAAAAAAAGTTACTTCTAATTATACTGATTTTTTTAACCTTGTCAACCCTTTCTGCAAACTTTTTTCGAAAAAGTGGAAAAATTCAGCTGCGCTGTATAAAAATGCAAAACGCCCCACGGCGCGGGACGTTTTGTTAGAGCTGTGCCAAATAGTCGGCGGCCTGCTCGCGGTTTTGGAAGATGATCACGTGCTTTCCTTGGTAACGCGCGAGCAACTCCAAAACTTTGGGGCGGCTTTCTGCCTCGTAGCGCTCCACGAACTGGTAGAAGGCGTCATTTTTCTCCACCGCGGGGAAGTGGAAGGGGAAATCGGGGCGCGATTTGCCCTTGCGCTCCCGCAGACCCGAAAGGCAGACCTCAAGGGGATAGTCGAGGAAAAAAACCGTATCGCACGCCGCCACGCGCAGTTCCATGGTGGAGCCGTAGTTGCCGTCAATGATCCAGCACTCCTCAGCGAGTGCGTGGGTGAGGCGGCGCAAAAACTCAGGACGCGGTACGGTGGTTTTGTCCTCGTTCCAAAAAAACAGGTCAAGGTGATACAATGGGAGTTCCGTTTTTTCGGCAAGGGCGCGTGCAAACGTGCTTTTGCCTGCACCGGGACAACCGATCACGATCACTTTTTTCATAGCATCACCGCCTTTCCGTTTCCTTTCCATTATAACATACGTGCGCGCGCATGTAAAGTGCTTGACAGGGGGTGAGGTTGCGCGATATAATGAAGAGAGTAAAATGAGTGAGGTTTTTCATGAAACGATTGCATGTTTTTGCACTTTTTATAGCTTTTGCCCTCGTGCTTGCGCTCCCTTCGTGTAGAAAAAGTGAAGCGCGGCGCGACGATGCGCTCCCTTTCCACGCGACTTACACCTTTGTGGAGGTGCGCAACGTGGAATTGCGTGGGGAGAGTGAGGGATATGACGCCGCACAGCTCTCTCTGCTTTTTGCCAAGGGTTACGTGGTGTACGTTGCCGATGGGGAGGGCGAGAAGGCCATGTATGATTTTGTGGAGTGCACGGATGGCGTTATGACCCTGGTGCACTATGTGGGCAGTGGCTCTTTTATCGAGCAAGAGGGTAAAACCGTGTTTGCGCGCTGCGTGAGTGAGAGATTGACCCTTGGCACCTACGCGGGTGGCGAGATGAAGCTGACCCGTCCCCTGTTTGAGCGTGGCCGTGTGGAAGGTGATAAAATGATTCTTTCTCTCTTAGAGCCGAGTGGTGATGTCGCCTACGCCTATGAGGTCGTGTTTGTTAAGGACTAACGCACAGTATGTCAAACAAAAAGTGTGAGCGAGAGAGATATCGCATGCGATTGAGAGATCTGAGAGAGATCGCGATTTGACGCAAACACAGGTTGCCAAGATGCATGGCGTGTCCCAAACGGGCTACTCCAAATATGAAATGGGGGAGAACGATGTTCCTACTGCGGTTTTGATCAAACTCGCAAACTTTTATGGTGTGAGCGTTGATTATCTGCTCGGCCAAATAAGTGAGTCGCGCCGATATCCGAAATAAGCGAAGAAACCACTACCAGACAGCGCTTGTCGCTGTCGGGTATTCAAAACAGCGCTTGGCGCTGTTTTGTATTAAAAAAGCGTTTGGCGCTGTTTTGTATTAAAAAAGCGTTTGGCGCTGTGACACGCAATCTATATGGTGTCATGTCGACAGCACTTGGTGCTGGCGGATATTAAAAAGCACCCCGATGGGGTGCTTTTTGTGATTGTCGATTATCCATACTGCTTGGCTCCCGTCAGGTCGCCCTCGGTGGAGGCGTTTGCGACTTTCCTTGTGTGTGAGAGCAAAAAAGCGTAAACCTCGTCGTTGGCGTAGGTCGGCTCCCACGCGTTGTGTCCTGTGTTGGGGTAGATTGTAAGGCGTGCGTTGCCGCCCTTGGCGTTGATCGCGTCTACCATCTTGATGCTTTCCTCTGTCTTTACAAGAGGGTCACATTCGCCATGAAATGCCCAAACGGGTAGAGTTTTCAGGCGAGAAGCATTCCAATACATGCCGCCGCCGCAGATCGGGACGAGGGCGGCGAAATGTGTCGGCATGCTCATGGCAAGTTGCCACGCGGCATAGCCACCCATGCTTGTGCCTATTAGATAGAGGCGATCTGCGTCCACGAAAGCAAGCGTTGCCACGTGTGCGGTAAGGCGCTTCAAACGCTCCATCATATCAAACCACGTGTTCTCGCAGCAAAGCGGCGCGACCACCACAAAGGGGAAGTCGGGGCGCTTGTCAAGTGCGCTAAAAAAGATATTGTCGTCAACAAGACTGCTAAAATCGTTGCCGCGGCTGCCTGCACCGTGCAAAAAGAGCAGGGTGGGGTAGGCGTTGGCGGCGTCGAAGCCGTTTGGGTAACGAATGAGATAGGGGAGCCCCTCCAATTCAAAAAAATCCATTGCGCTTTCTCCTTAGTGGTATAACGGTATGAGTTTTTGCTGTTTTCTAACTGCTTTCATTATAACACGTCGCGCACGAGATGTCAAGAAAAACCGGATGCTTTTTTGTGGCGTTTCACGTAAAAAAGCAAAAAGCACCCCAAACGGGGTGCTTTTTTGATGGATTGCGTTATCCGAGTGCAACGATGCCCACCTCGTTGAATACGAGGAAGAGCATGTACAGCGCGTAGATGCCAAGAAGCGCGATGCCCTGCCATTTCTTGAACTTGCCCTGAATGATCGTGGGAACGACTGCAACGGCACATGCTGCAATGCAAACAGGGAAGTCGAACACAAGGTTGATCTTCTCCACAGGGAGGGGCTTGCCGTTGATGACGGCGCACAGGGGGAGGATGAGGGTGGTGTCGATGATGTTGGCGCCGATGATGTTGCCGACGGAAAGCGAGTTTTCTTTCTTGCGGATGGCGGTCAGCGTCGTCACAAACTCAGGCAAAGAGGTGCCCAGCGCGATCACGGTAAAACCAATGATGGCTTCGTTGATGCCGATGCCGGTGGCGATGGTTTTGCCGGAAGAAACGAGGAATTCCGCACCGAACACGATGGCTGCTGTGCCAATCACGAAGAATAAGATCTTTGAGGGAATCTCTTTTTTCTCATAGGAATCGGAGTTCTCTACCTTTGCGCTCTTTTTGCCTTCGATGAGGTTGCTTGCGATGAATACGAGGAAGATGGCCCAGAGGATGTAAGCGGACCACACCGGGAGGGAACCGGACAGGGAAAGTGCGGTAAGACCGATAACGGCGGCTATGAAAAGACCGCCCTTGAGGGAGATCTCTTTTCTGCTGATGACGCCTGCCATGGCGACAAGGGATACACCCATGATCAGTGTCGTGTTCGCCGTAACCGAGCCGACCGCGTTGCCGATGGCAAGCTGCGCAGAGCCGTTCATCGCGGCGCGCACGGAAACAAGCAGTTCGGGCAGGGTAGTAGCAAAGGATACAACCGTGGCACCAACAACAAATTTCGGGATGCCTGTTGCCTCTGCAAACCAGGATGCCGAATCAACGAACCAGTCACCGCCCTTGATGATGAGCAGCAGGCCTACAACGAAAAGTCCCGCGGCAATGGCCAAAAGGGCACCGCCCGAAAGGGAACCGAATAGGGTAAAACCGAAAAATTCCACGTGTGTTCCTCCGTGTTACAAAAAAATATCCTAATTATCATATCATACGAGGCGAAATTTGTCAAGTCGGGAGGGGGCGCTGTGGCGTTTGAAAAAGCTTCCGCCTGTCCGATTGACATTTCGCGCTTTGGTGCGCGAAACGAGGCGCCACGACTCAACCGTCGCATAGTCGTTTGCCATCGCCTGCGCTCGCTCGGCATCGGGACAGGGGGCGCCTGCAAAACACAAAGGGCACCCCAAACGGGGTGCCCTTTGTGTTTTGGAGGCGCCACCCGGATTCGGACCGGGGATAAGGGTTTTGCAGACCCGTGCCTTACCACTTGGCCATGGCGCCATAAAAATATGGAGCGGATTACGGGGCTCGAACCCGCCACCTCGACCTTGGCAAGGTCGCGCTCTACCAAATGAGCTAAATCCGCATCTCTAATAGCATATGAAGTTTTGTGCGATGGCGACCCGGATGGGACTCGAACCCACGACCTCTAGCGTGACAGGCTAGCGTTCTAACCGACTGAACTACCGGGCCGTTGGTGGGAACAATAGGGCTCGAACCTATGACCCTCTGCTTGTAAGGCAGATGCTCTCCCAACTGAGCTATGCTCCCATACGACCTGTGTCTGCACATCAGCACTCGCATATTATAGCACAGCGCCGCTCGTCTTGTCAATACCCTTTTTGAAAAAAGTTTTGATTTTTTTTGAAAAGAGCGTTGCCGTTGTAACGGCACTGTTTTTCGTCGCGCGCACATTTATAAATATAAAGTAGGGAAGCGGTGTTGGGGCGTTTGGGAGGTTTGGGGCAAATGTCGCTCGACTTTTATTTGGTAAAGATAGACAAAGCAAAGCGGCTTTGTTTTGTATATATTGCGTTGTTTTAAAATCGTTAGCGCAAGATGTAGAAAAGCAATACGACACAAAACGGTACGAGTTTTTTGCTATTTTGTCGTAGCAATAGCGTGCGATTGGTGCTGGTTTGCCTCTTGTGCGGCGTTCTGCTTCGCGAAGGCACGCTTTTTGCCTGGCGCGTGCAGCTTGTGCGCACTGATTCTACCCTTGCGCGCTCTTGTGACTGTCTACTTTGTGTGGGCGCAACCGAGGCGTAACAAGATGTGTGACCAACGCGTGAGCTGAGAGTGTTGCAAGGCTCGCTCGCGCGTGCGTTACGCAAAAAAACGGCATGAAAAAGTGAACATTGTGTTAAATTTGCGTGTTTTGTGCAAGTTGTACAGGTGTAGAAAAAATGACGCCTTTTTTGTGTGGTTTGCACAAGCTTTGATGTTGTGTCAGGGGGGCGAATTATGCTGTCGAAATTGGGGACGCCCTACATTTATGGTAAATCAAACTTACTTTTTTGTTTTGTCAAGGAAAAAATTATACGAAAAGTGACGAAATTTTGGGGGTGCAGGGGAGTGTCCCCCTGGTTTTTGCGCAAAACGCCGTAAATAGAATTTACCCTCGTCAAAAATGAGCGCATGGGGATGTCCGAAACGAGCTTTTTCAAAAAGCGCCAGATGGGGCAATCCTCGCGCGCGCGAGCCCTATAAGGGCTTGTTTACAATTTTGAGGCGCGAAAAACGGCTTGACTTTCCCTCTTCTTATATGGTAAAATTATGCCATACGTTGGGGCCTGCTGCACGGGCTCCTGACCGAGCCCGAACCCGTTGCCGTTTCGGTGGCGCACCGCCGATGCGGCAATGGGTTCGGGTGCGTAACGCGTACGCGCGTTGCGTGCATACCAAGGTTGCGGGCAAATTGCACGCAATCGGAACAAGAGGAGGAAAACATGAAGAAAACCATTCTCCATCGTCTGCTCGCGCTTGTGTTGGCGTTGTGCTTCCTTGTCGGCGGCGGTATGACCGTTTCCGCAGCGAAGAACAGCTCCGTTACAGACGCGACGATCGACGACTACAAAGAGCTGCTTGGCATGATCAGCTATGAGGAGTACAAGGACAAGTATATCTCTGCTGAAGCTGCCAATAAGCTGCCCCGCGCAGAAAACGCGGTTGTCATTGCGGGTTCAAACTATGACCCCGACAAGACGACGGCAAACGTAACGGTGAATACCGCGGACGGCACGCTTGGCACGCCTAATCTGGGTTCGGTTACCTGGACCACGGACCAGATCAAAACGGCCGCGCTTTACAGCATCGTGATCGAGTACTATCCCGACGTGCCTGCCGAAGCGGCAAGTCTTGATGGTTACAAGGTCAAGTCTGCTTCTATTGAACGCATTTTGAAAATCAACGGCGAGATTCCTTTTGCCGAAGCGCGTTACGTCACGCTCCCCAAGGTTTGGAGCAACGATTACGTGATCGCAAAGGTCAATGCAACCGAGGACGTCACCATGCTTGAGCTTTGTGCGAAGGCGCTTGCAGCAGGTTACACCGAGGATCAGATCGTGCGCACCGTGGATGGCATCGAGGTGCCCTTCCCGGATGCGTGGACCATGGGCATGACCGCTTTCGTTGAGGAGTTTAACGTCCGTTTCTTCACTACGGATATTGACAACAACGAGATCCGTCCCACGATGGCGCAGACGCCCACGTGGCGCTCCTACGAGGTGCGCGACGTCGACGGCTTCTACGCGGAGTCTTTCGAGTTTGCGTTGATTCCTGACGCCAAGGGCAATGTGAGCATCACGCTTGAGGCCGTAAACGAGCCCATGACCGTGAAGTCCATCTCGCTCATTCCTCACCAGGATTACGTGACTTACGAGAGTTACCTCAAGCGCTTTGAGGGCGTCGAGTCCGGCCGTGATAACCTCGTGATTCAGGCGGAGTTCATGAGTGCCACCTCCACACAGACCGTTTACCCCATCGAGGACCGCACCGATGCGGCCACTCAACCTGCCGACACCTCCCGTACGGTGCTCAACACCATCGGCGGTGAGAAGTGGCAGACCTCGGGGCAGTGGGTCAGCTACAAGTTTAAGGTGGAAACGAGCGGCATGTATAACATCGGCGCGCGTTACCGCCAGAACGTGCTGGATGGTATGTACACCAACCGCGCGCTGTACATTTACAGCAACGGCGCTGAAAAGGACTCTCTCGGTTATTACAACGGTGTTCCGTTCCTTGAGGCGTCCGAGCTCCGTTTCAACTACAACACCAAGTGGCAGTCTACGCTGCTCAACAACGGCACCACTGATGGAAACGGTGATCTCGTTTACTACTCCTTCTACTTTGAGGAGGGCGTGGAGTACACCGTTGAAATGTTGGTAACCGTCGGTTCGATGGGTGACATCGTGCGCCGCGTGCAGGCAGCGCTTGACCGCATCAACGACGACTACCTTTCCATCTTGAAGCTGACGGGCGCATCCCCCGACGAGTATCGAGACTACGGCTTTGCACGTATCATGCCCGACGTCATGATCGACATGATCAAGCAGTCTGAGGAGCTTCTTGAGGTTGCAGAAGAGTTGGAGAAGATCACGGGCGAAAAGAGCTCAAACGTGGCAACGCTGGAGCGTGTTGCTGACGTGCTTTACCGCATGGGTAGCAACGAGGACGAGATTGCGAAGTATCTCGACCAGCTCAAGTCCTACATCGGCTCTCTCGGTACCTGGCTTGGCGACGCCAAGACCCAGCCCCTGCAGCTCGACTGCATCACCATTCAGCCCCTCGGCACCGAAGCACCCCGCGCAACCGCAGGCTTCTTCCGCGGACTTTGGCACGAGGTGAAGAGCTTTATAATGTCCTTCTTCCGTAACTACGACCGTATGGGCGCTACCTCCGAGGAGATGGTTGGCGACAACGTGGTTGACGTGTGGATCGCAACCGGCCGTGACCAGGCACAGGTGCTCCGCAACCTGATCAACAACGATTTCACTCGCGAGTACGGCATCTCCGTCAACCTTTCGCTGGTTGCGGGTGGTGCGCTGCTTCCCTCGGTTCTTTCCGGCATGGGCCCTGACGTGTACATCGGTCTTTCCGAGGATAACGTCATCAACTATGCAATCCGCGGCGCGCTCATGCCTGTGGATGGTTACGAGGGCTTTGCCGAGTTCGCACTGGAATATGAGTACGAGCGCGATGAAAACGGCTACCTAACCAACCACAAGAAGAAAGACGCTGATGGCAACTACATCAAGAACGAGGCCTCCAACTTCAACGAGGCGGCCATGATCGTGCTTGGTATCGAGAACGCCGCAGGCGAATTCCACTACTACGGTCTGCCCGAAACCCAAGGTTTCAACATGATGTTCGTGCGTACAGACATTCTGGCAGATCTTGACATCGAAATCCCCAAGACCTGGGACGACGTGCTGGCAGCGGTACCCGTTCTTCAGGCAAACAACATGCAGATCGGCATGCACACCGACTACAAGGTGTTCCTTTATCAGATGGGCGGTGAGCTGTTCGCCGATGACGGTATGAGAATCAACCTCGACTCCGACGTGGGTCTGGAAGCATTCGATACCATGTGCAGCTTCTTCACCATGTATTCCTTCCCTTATTCTTATGACTTTGCGAACCGCTTCCGTACGGGTGAGATGCCCATCGGCTTTGCCAGCTACACGGGCACGTACAACCACCTGACGGTATTCGCAACCGAGATCAAGGGCCTTTGGCAGTTCTTCCCGCTTCCCGGCATTATGGACGAGAACGGTGAGATCAACAACGTTGCCGTTTCCACCGTATCCGCTATCGCGATGATGAACGGCTGCGACAACGAGGCTGGCGCTTGGGCATTCATGAAGTGGCACTCCGGTAAGGATTGCCAGGTCAAGTACTCCAACGAGATGGTTGCCATCATCGGTCCGTCCGCAAAGCACTCCACCGCGAACCTGTTCGCATTGGAGGAGATGCCTTGGACGCGCGCCGAGTACGAGCAGCTCGCTAAGCAGTACAACTCTCTTGCATCTATCCCCAACTACCCCGGTAGCTACATTATCGGTCGTTACACCAACTTTGCATTCCTTGCTGCGTACAATGATAACGCTAACCCCGTAGATGAGCTGCGCAGCTACATCACGACGATCAACAAGGAGATCACCCGTAAGCGTGCCGAGTTCGGTCTTGAAACGCTGGAGCTTGGTCAGACGCTTCTCGAGAAGCGCTTCGATCAGGCAAAGGCCGCATACGAGGCAGACACGAAGGAAATGAGTGACTCCGCTGTTGCAGCGGCAGCCAATGCTTACACTCTGATGCAAAACGGCATCAAGCGCGAGAACGTGGCTGACCCCAGAGCCGCCGCCGCGGCATTCGCCGAGGTGAACGCAAACGGCTTCACAGCAACCATCAAGGCGATCAACGCCGCTGTTGTGGTGCTGGAAAAGCAGGGCGCGTAAGTAAGGGCCTCACAACGTTATAACGCTTTATAAGGAGAGAATGCACATGTCGAATAAAAAAGCGGCCGTTCGCGGTGAAATGACACGTGCACAGTGGACGTGGAAAGAGATGAAGAAGAACAAGGTTGCGTACCTGATGGTCGCGCCCTATATGATCGTCTTCACTCTTTTCACCGTCATTCCTGTGGTACTGTCCATTGTCATCAGCTTTACGGACTTTAACCTTTTGCAGTTGCCGAACTTCGTGTTCCTGGACAACTACACGCGTCTGTTCCTGGACGATGATATCTTTATCCTCGCCTGCCAGAACACGCTGATCTTTGCGCTCATCGTAGGACCTTGCTCCTACTTGATGTCGCTGCTCGTTGCATGGTTCATCAACGAGCTTCCTCCCAAAATCCGTGCAATCGTTACCCTGATTTTCTACGCTCCCTCCATTTCGGGTCAGGTATACCTCATTTGGGGTACGCTGTTCTCCGCGGACGCGTACGGTTGGGTAAACGGTATCCTCTTGGATTTCGGTATTATTACATCACCCATTGCGTTCTTCCAAAATGCGGACTACGTTATGCCTCTTTGTATCGTGGTTGCACTTTGGACGTCGCTTGGTACCTCGTTCCTTTCCTTCATCGCAGGTTTGCAAGGCATCGATCGCTCGATGTACGAGGCAGGTGCGGTGGACGGTATCAAGAGCCGCTGGCAGGAACTTTGGTACATCACGTTGCCCTCGATGCGTCCTCAGCTGATGTTCGGTGCAATCATGGCAATCACCTCGGCTTTCGGCTTTGGTGGTGTCGTTACTGCACTGTGCGGCTTCCCGTCTGTTGACTATGCTGCACACACCATCATGCACCATCTGGACGACTACGGCGGACAGCGCTTTGAGGTTGGTTACTCCTCTGCAATCGCAGTGGTGCTCTTTGCGATCATGATCGGCTCGAACATGCTGGTCAAGAAAATGCTTTCAAAGGTGGGTCAGTGATATGGCACAGAAATTACGTACTAGACGTCATAAAGTCGTACTGAACCGATCCGCCGGCGGTGACTTAGGTATTACAATCATGCTGGTGCTGCTTGGCGCCTTCATGTTCCTTCCCATGGTATATGTTGTAATGCAGTCCTTAAAGCCTCTTGACGAGCTGTGGATGTTCCCGCCCCGTTTCTTCGTACGCAAACCTACATTTAAGAACTACCGCGACCTGTTCATGCTGATGAACACGTCCTGGGTACCGTTCTCCCGTTACATCTTCAACACGATCTTTACCTCGGTGGCAGGTACGTTTGGTAACCTGTTCTGCTCCTCTTTGGCAGCATACGCCATGGCAAAGATCACGTTCCCCGGCGGCAAGCAGATGTTCCTTACCGTTAGAACCTCTCTGATGTTCCACTCCACGGTTACGGCCATCACTTCCTTCATTATTATGAGTATGTTCGGCCTGGTTGACACCTACTGGGCGATCATCATTCCCGCATGGGGCTCCTCCCTTGGCCTTTACCTGATGAAGCAGTTCATGGAAACCAATGTCACGGACGCGGTGCTGGAATCTGCACGTCTGGACGGTGCCTCCGAGCTTCACACCTTCTGGGTTATTGCAATGCCCATGGTTAAGCCCGCGTGGCTCACGCTGATCATCTACTCGTTCCAAGGCCTTTGGAATGCAGGTGCATCCATTTACATCCACTCTGAGCAGCTCAAATCCTTCAACTACGCAATCGGTCAGATCATGGCAGGCGGTATCAAGCGCGCCGGTGCATCTGCCGCATCGATGGTTATTATGATGATGGTGCCGATCATGGTCTTCGTCATCTCCCAGTCTAACATCATCGAAACGATGGGCTCCTCCGGTATGAAAGACTAATAGAAAGGAGAATAACAGTGAAAAAGTTTATATCAGTACTCTGTCTGCTATTCGTCCTTGTCATGGTCGCCGCCGTACCGGTGGAAGCTGCCAGCATGTATCAGACCTACACCTACTCGATCGACGGCAAGGCGTTGCACTCTCCTGACGCATACGTGGCAGATGACACCATCGACGCTGCCAAGATGGGTCTGGACCTCTCCCTGTTCAACGCGAGTGACATCGCGGTAGACGAGGAGAACAACGTGTACGTGGTGGATACCGACAATAACCGTATCATTTGTCTGGATCCCTACTACCGCGTGCGTAAGTTCGCGGACGGCACGGACATGGTCATTGACACGTTCCTCAACGGTCAGCGTATCGAGGACTCCTTCGCAAAGCCCAAGGGCATTTTCGTGTCCAAGAGCCGTATGGAGGGCGAAACGCTGATCCCCGGTCGCATCTTCGTGTGCGACACGGAAAAGAGCCGTATCGTGACCTTCACCATGGACGGTGAGTTTGATTCTGTTATCGAAGCACCCGAATCTCAGCTCTTCGACAGCGACGCGATCTTCTGGCCCGTTGCCGTTGCAGTTGACGCATATGACCGTATGTTCGTTGTATCCTCCGAGACCAACGAGGGTGTCATCGTCATGACCGACGACGGCGTGTTCACGGGCTTCATCGGTGCACAGCAGTCTGTATCCTCCGTGTGGGATCAGATCTGGCGTCGCTTCCAGACCGACAAGCAGCGTGAGCAATCCGAGGCAGTCATTTCCTATCCTTATAATAATATTGACATCAATGAGCGCGGCTTCATCTACGTCACCATCTATACCGATGAGCTGATGAATCAGATGGCAGCTGCTCTCAAGAGCGCGGTGGGCGATAGAAGCGGTACTTACGCACCCTGTAAGTTGCTCAACCCCGCAGGTGATGAGACCATGCGCCGTAACGGCTTCTGGTCGCCCGCAGGCGAGATCGACTACAAGAACACGTATGACTCGACCAAGGATGGTGTTTCCGAGATCACGGACGTTGCATGCGGCCCCGAGGAAACCTGGACGATCATCGACGAGAAGCGTAGCAAGATCTACACTTACGACTATGACGGCAACCTGCTGTTCGCCTTCGGCGACCAGGGTTCTCAGCTTGGTAACTTGTCTAACGTGCAAGCGATCACCTACCAGGGTGACAAGATGCTTGTGCTTGACGGTTCAGGTAAGAACCAGCGCATCACGGTGTTCCGCCGTGAGGAGTACGGTAATGCACTCATTGCCGCCCTTCAGTGCCAGAACGAGCGCCGCTATGAGGACGCAATCGAGGCATGGAAGGAAATCCTGATGCGCAACTCGAACTATGACGCTGCTTACATCGGCATCGGTAACGCGATGTATCGTAGCGGTGCATTCGAGGAAGCACTGGATTACTACAAGGCCGCATACGATACGGCCAACTACTCCGTTGCATACAAGGAGTTGCGTAAGGAATGGATGTCCAAGTTCTTCCTGCTCATCCCCGTTGTAATCGGTGTGATCGCCTTCGCTGTTGCCAAACTGTTCGGCTATGCAGCTAAGGTGAACAAGCGCGCCGCTACCGCAGGTGGCAAGCGCACCTTTAAGGAAGAGCTTTTCTATGTCTTCCACATCATGTTCCATCCGTTTGACGGCTTCTGGGATCTCAAACATGAAAAACGCGGCTCGCTACGTGCGGCACTTGTTTTCATGGGCCTGACGGTCATCGCGCTCTTCTACCGCAGTGTTGGTGTGGGTTACGTGATGAATCCTCAGGGCAACTACTCCACCATTTTCATGCAGTTCCTCGTGGTTATGGTACCCATTGTACTCTTTGCGGTGTCCAACTGGTGTTTGACTACCTTGTTTGAGGGTGAGGGTAGCTTCAAGGAGATCGTGATCGCAATCGGTTACAGCTTGCTGCCCATTCCGCTCACCATGATCCCCGCGACCTTGATCTCCAACTATATTGTTGACTCTGAGGTTAAGCTCCTCAGTCTTGTGATCACCATTGGCTTCTTGTGGGCGGCGTTCCTCATCTTCTTTGGAACGATGGTAACGCACGACTACTCCATGTCTAAGAACATTTTGACCGTGGCAGGCACCATTGTCGGTATGGCGTTCATCATGTTCCTGGCGATTCTGTTCACCTCTCTCGTTATGGATATCGTAACCTTCGTTTCCAACTACGTATCCGAAATTGCATTTAGAATTTAAGCACAGAAAGGAGATTGCGAAAATGAGAAATAAACTCTTCACGCGCATTGCGTGCGCGTTCCTGACTGTGCTGATGGTGGTGGCAGTGGTTCCCGCGCTCTCCCTCACGGCATTTGCTACTGAGGAAGAAAAGAAAGAGCTTAAGCCCTACGAGCAGGACTTCACCGCCATTTCCTACCAGTCGGCGGAGGAACGCCTTGCCGCTATGACCATGTACTATGAGGACGCAGAGTACGCGTTGTACGTGGAAAAGGCAGACGACCCCAATACCGCGGCAGTTGAGTCCACGGGTATCGTGGCTTACGTCAAAAAGTCCACGGGCGAGATCCTGTTCACCAACTCCTGGGATGCCCAAAACATCAAGCATGGCGCAGACGAAGTGATGGCGGAGCAGCTTTCCCAGTTTATTCTCACCTACTCCGGTGGTGAGTCGGGCAAGGTCACGCTCAACAGCTATACGCACGCGGTGCAAAAGGGTCAGGTTACCATCAAGACCATCAAGAACGGTGTGCGTATTGAGTATGCGATCGGCGATCGCTCCGCGCGTATCCTTGTTCCCATGATGATCGAGCGTGAGTCGTTCGAAACCAAGATTCTCCAGCCTCTTGCTGAGAACATTCCCGGTGGCGATAGCTCCCGTGAGTACATGCTTTTCGAGAGCTACTTCAACGAAATGTTTTATACCGATGAAACCCTCTCTGAAACCAAGAGAGAGTCCATCGCGATGAAGTATCCCGTCACCAAGGAAAAGAACCTTGACATCTACGTATGTGACGTCAACGCATCCATTGCCGAGCTTCGCAGCCTGGAAGCGCTGATCATGGCGTACTGCCCGGCTTACAACTTTGAGGAGCTGGACAACGACCATATGCTGATTGACTACGTGGACGAAGTGATGTCTCCTGCCGTATTCAAGACGGCAATCGAGTACACGGTAGACGCACAGGGCCTGCGCGCATCTATGTCCGCAAACGGTCTGCGCTTCGACGAGTCCACCTACCATCTGTCCGATTTCAAAATGCTGCCCTTTATGGGTGCATCCCTCAAGACGAATGAGGGTTACTCCTTCTTGCCTGACGGCTCCGGTACGCTTTACGAGCTGGACACCGTCACGCAGAGCTCGTCTCGTGTATACGGCGACGACTACGCACTTGCTGAAAAGCTCTACGGCAACCATACCGAAACGGTGCGCATGCCCGTTTACGGTCAAGTGGAAACCGATGCAGTAACGGGTACGAGCCGTGGCTATCTCGCGATCATTGAGGAGGGCGAGTCCCTTGCCTTCATCAACGCGGACCACGACGCCACCCGTAAGTACAGCACTGTTACCCCCGAGTTCATCATCAGACAAAGCGACACGTCCAAGTCCAGTTGGAGCGTATACGCTACTCGCCGCTACGTTGAGAGCTATGCGATCCGCTATGTGATGCTTTCCGATGATTCGCTTGCCAAGAAGGCGGGGCTTAGCAGCTACTACGAGTGCTCCTGGATGGGCATGGCGTGCGCGTACCGCGATTACCTTGCCGCAACCCAGGAAGGATATGATCGCCTCACCGCAGAGGAGGTTGGCGACTCCATTCCGCTCTACATCGAAACTTTTGGCAGTGTTAAGACGACCAAAAAAGTGCTTTCCATGCCTGTAACCGTATCCGTGGCGCTCACGTCCTTTGACGATATTGCCACGATGTACGATTTCCTGGCAGGCAACGGCGTGACCAATGTCAACTTTAAGCTCAAGGGCTATGCAAACGGCGGTATGTATTCCGACGTGCCCTACAAGCTCAAGTGGGAAAAGTCCGTCGGTGGCAAGGCCGGATTTAAGGACCTTGTGGAGAAAGCAAAAAAGGAAGGATTCGGTCTTTACCCCGACTTTGATTTCGTCTACACCACCAGTTCTGATGGCGGTAAGAGCGTGAACATGAAAAAGCACGCTGCTCGTACCGTCGATAACCGTTACACTACGTTGCGTGAGTACTCGGCTACCCACCAGACGATGGTGAGCCATTTCCAGATGGTGATGTCTCCCTCTACGTACAGCCGCTTCTATGAGAAGTTGGAGAAGAGATATGGCAAGTATGAAAACATGGGCATTTCGCTCAGCACATTCGGCTCTGCACTCAACTCCGACTACGACGAGGAGAAGACTTCGCTTCGCGAGGAGTCCAAGGGCCATGTGATCACCGCGCTTTCCTACTTCAAGAACAACGAGTATGATGTGATGGTCGAGGGCGGCAACGCGTTCACTTGGGGATATGTCGATCATATTCTTGGTGTGGCGCTTGACTCCAGCCGCTACAATGCAGAGTACAGCTCCGTTCCCTTTATGGGCGTAGTGCTGCACGGCTACGTACAGTTTGCGGGCTCTCCTCTCAACATGGAGGGTGGTCTGACCTATGCGATGCTGAAAGCTATGGAGAATGGCGCTTCCGCTTACTTCGTGCTTTCCTACGCCAACACAGAGCTGCTCAAGGAGGATGAGGTTCTCTCCCAGAACTATTCCGTCCGTTACGATATTTGGCAGAACCGCTTGGTTGAGATCTACAAGGAGCTCAACTCCGTTCTTGCTGACCTCCAGGACAAGATCATCATCAATCACCAGATCCTCAACGATTCCAGCTCTCGCGTTCCCGAGGAGAGCGAGCTGATGCGTGACGTGATGACCGAGGCCCAGGAGAAGCAGCAGGCAATCAAGGACAAGATCGCCGCTGACAATGCTACCAAGCTCGCAACGCTTCGCGCTGCTGCGAAGACGCTGGAGGGCACGGCAAGCTCGCTTGACGAAATCAAGCAGACCGTTGTGAACAGCACGAGTGGCATGAAGGCTCAGCTCACCGCTAACGGTGACAGTAATCTTATCAAGGCATGGGTTGCACGTCGCAATGCCGCTGCAAACCTTTCCGATAAGGAGAGAGAAGCACTTGTTTCCTCGTTGCGCAACTGGCTGGATACTTACGTAATTTCCAATGTGGTAAGTTATGAGGTAGCCATTGCGACCACCTCGTACACCGAGCAGGCTGCCACTGCCAAGCTGGTTGCCGCTAAGGAAGCGTACGATATGCTGAAGGCGGATTACGATGATGCCGACGCGGCTTACAAGGCAGACGCATCCAAGGATAACCTTGATACGCTTACCGCAAAGACCCAGATTCTGAAGAAGGCACGCACCGATATGGTGGGTGCTGTGGAAGCATACGTGAAGGTCATGGATGCAGCTGACAGCCGCGCCATCAGTGTGGCAGATGAGGCAATCGCCGCTTACATTGACGGTAGCAACACCGCTGTTTCCGCGCTTGTACTCACCGTTGCCGGTGAGAAGGTTACGGTCAGCGACGCTGATCTTGCCAACTTCATCTTCGACTCGGCTGCAAAGGATGAGAAGTACGCCGACATCGACGCGGCTGCTATCTACGAAGCAATTGTTCGTCAGCTCAAGATCGACGGTCTGTACGAGGAGATGAACGTGGAAGAGCTGCTGAAGAACGAGAAGGAGCGCTTGACCGCTACCACGGAAGATGTTCCCGGGGAAACGCTTCCCGACACGGATGATTCCACCACCGACACGACACCCGAGGATGGTAACACCGAGGGTGACACCACAACCGGTGATGGTACTACCGAAGAGGAGCGCGCAGAGGTTGTCGTACCCGATCCGCCCAAGGATAAGTACGCGGTTGGCAACAACGTTGTTGCTGTCACCTACGGCTACGAGATGGGCAACGGATACAAGACGCTGCTGCTCAACTTCAACGATTACACAATCAAGACCACCTACAACGGGGTCAACTACACGATTGAAGCTTACGGCTACATCGTGATCACACTGTGAGAAAGGGAGGTAGAAAGATATGTCTAAGCAGGCAGTCGCGGCAGTTACTGCTGTGCAACCCGTAAAGAAAAAGAAGATCCCCTCCCTTGACCGCCGCAAGGCGCGCGCGGGATGGCTGTTCACGCTGCCTTTTATCATTGGCTTTGTCGTGATCTATATTCCGATCATCTTTGAATCCATCAAGTACAGCTTCTTTACCTACAAGTTGGTAGAGGGCGGTATGCTCAAAGAGTTTGTTGGCTGGGAGCATTATCAGGCGGCACTCTTTGAGAAGGCGAACTTCCTTCAGACCCTACTCACGGGTCTGGAAGAGCTCGTGTTTGACGTCCCCGCAATCCTCATCTTCTCGCTGTTCATTGCTGTGATTTTGAACCAGAAGATGGCAGGTCGCGCTGCCTTCCGCGTGATCTTCTTCCTGCCCGTTATGGTTTCTACGGGTATTATGGAGTCGATTATCGTCACCTCTCACGGCATGGCAAATGCAAGCATGGACCTTGGTACCGAGGAGGCCGCCACGGAAGGCGCAGGAACCAACATGGCGCTGGAGGGAATGCTAACAAGCATTTTCGAAAGCTTGGGCGTTGGTTCAGGACTGATTACTTATATCATCAATGCCGTTGCCAATATTTCGAGCATCGTTAACCGTTCTGGCGTACAGATTTTGATCTTCCTCGCAGCATTGCAGTCGATTTCTCCTGCTATCTACGAGTCCTGCCAGATCGACGGTGCAACCGGCTGGGAAACCTTCTGGAAGATCACCTTCCCGATGGTAAGCCCGATGATCCTGGTGAATGGTATCTATACCATCATCGACAACTTCACGACCGATTCCAACTCGGTTATGAACGTGATCAATGAAACGTTCGTTTCGCCCGGTGCGGGTAAGCACGTCAGTGCGGCGATGGGCTGGATGTACTTCCTGCTCATACTTCTGATCGTCGGCATTGTCGCAGCTGTATTCTCCGCCTACGTCTTCTATCAAAGAAGAGATTAAGGGAAGGGGGTTACAGTAATGGCAAATACAATTGATCAAAAGCCCGCTGTCCTGAAGGAGAGTAAGAATAAGATCCGCGTTGAGTTTGAGCGCACCTCGCTCAAAACGCGTTTGAAGAGCAAGTTCCTCACGTTGAACTTTGCCACCAGCGTCGTCTGGTACATTTTCCGTCTGCTCCTCCTGATTGGTATCGCGTTCGTTATCATTCAGCCTTTCATCACCATGATTGTGCAATCTGTCATGGCGGCGGAAGACTTCCAGCACCTTGGCACCACCATCATGAACGTGCCGCGTCATCTCTCGCTTGATATCTATAAGGCGATTTTCAAGGATGCGCAGTACATCAAGGTGTTCTTCTCCACCCTTGCACTTTCTCTTGGAACCGCTTTGCTCCAGACCTTTACCTGCTGCCTTGTCGGCTACGGTCTTGCAAAGTTTAAGTTCCGTGGTGCAAAGCTCATCTTCTTCTGCGTCATTTTGACGATGGTTATTCCTCACGGTACGTTGCAGTCCGCGATCTATTACCAGTTCCGCTACTTTGATATTCTTGGATTTTTCAAGTTCTGGTCGGGTGGTGCGTCCATCGGTATTCCGTTCATCGACAATATCCTGTCGCACATCCGCATCCTGCCTTTCTCCGAGGGCTTCAACCTGGTGGAAACGGTTATCCCGCTGCTCCTTATGTCCGTGTGTGGTCTCGCACTGAAGAATGGTCTGTATGTTTTCATGCTGCGTCAGTTCTTCCGCGGTGTGCCGGATGAGCTGGAGGAGTCGGCTTACCTGGACGGTGCAAACACATTCCGCACCTTCATTCAGGTAATCCTGCCCATCTCCGTTCCCATGATGATCACCGTGTTCCTGTTTGCATTCTGCTGGCAGTGGACCGATGACTTCTACATCCCGCTCTTCTTCGCTACCAAACGTCCTGCGCTGATGACCTATATCGCGTATACGTTGCCGCTGCCCTCTATTGCCGCGAAGTATCCTTCCAACGCAAAAACTGCGATGATGTATGCTTGCGGTCTGATGGCATGCTCGCCGCTTGCGATTCTTTACCTGTTCTGCCAGAAGTATTTGGTACAGGGTATTGAGCGCTCCGGTATCGTAGGTTAATAGAGTGTCGCGCCCCCTCAAAAATCTTGCAATACGTCGTTGCTCCTCACAGGCAATCTCGACGAACGCTAAGTTCGCCTCCGTCTGCCTGCTCCGGTGCGCCTTGTCTTGCAAGTTTTTGAGGGGGACTTTGGTTTGTGCGTCCCCCCCTTTTTTTTAAAAATTCGCGCAAAGCATCGTTGCTCCGCGGCTACCCCCTCCACGTAGGTAACTACGCTTTCGGGGGGGGCGCCTTGCGGTGCGCCTCGCTTGTCGCGTTTTTCAAAGGGGTTTTGTTTCAGTTGCGCTATTGATGGGGGACCTTGTTTGTGCGAGCAAAACACCACGCCGACAGCGCTTGACGCTGGCGGATATAAAAAAAGCACCCCAACGGGTGCTTTTTTTATATGGTAGTTATACAAATGTGCGTGTTGCTGCAACCGCTTTATGCCAGCGTTCAAGGCGCGCAGCGCGCTCCGTTTCAGCAATGGAGGGAGAGAAAGTGGCGGCGATGCGGCTGTGTGCCGCGATCTCAGTGAGGTCGCTGTAAAGTCCCGTGGCAAGGCCTGCGAGGTTCGCAGCGCCAAGGGCTGTGGTTTCGATGCACGCGGGGCGGTGAATGAGAAGCCCCGACAGGTCGCTTTGCAGGGAAAGGAGCAGGTTGTTTGCGGTGGCGCCGCCGTCTACGCGAAGCGCTTGCGGCGGTGTGCCGGCGTCCTCGCGCATGGCGTCCAGAACGTCCACCGTTTGGAATGCCATCGCCTCCAGTGTGGCACGCACAAGATGTGCGCGCGTGCTGCCGCGTGTGAGGCCTACGATGCTGCCGCGTGCGTAAGGATCCCAATAAGGCGTGCCAAGGCCCGCAAGGGCAGGGACAAAGTAGACGCCGTTCGTGTCGGGCACGCTGACAGCAAGTGCTTCGCTCTCGGCGGCACTTTGCAAAATGCCAAGGCCGTCACGCAGCCATTGAATCGCGGCGCCACACACGAATACAGACCCCTCCAACACGTAGGATACCTTATCCCCGATCTGCCAGCCCACCGTGGTGAGAAGACCGTGTGAGGAGCGTACAGGCGCATCCCCTGTGTTCATCAGCAGAAAGCCACCCGTACCATAGGTATTCTTCGCCATGCCCGCCTCAAAACAGCACTGACCGAACAGCGCCGCTTGCTGATCGCCCGCAACGCCCGCAATGGGAATGGGCGCACCGAAAATGCTTGCCTGTGTTTCGCCAAAAATCCCCGCGGAGGGGAGTACTTGGGGTAGGATGCAGGAGGGAATACCAAACAGGCGCAACAGCTCCTCGTCAAACGAGAGTGTGTGAATATTAAAGAGTAGTGTACGCGCCGCGTTGGAAGGATCCGTGGCGTGCACGCGTCCGCCTGTGAGGTGGAAGATGAGAAAGCTATCAACCGTGCCAAAGAGCAGTTCGCCGCGGTTCGCACGCTCGCGCGCCCCGGGGATATTATCCAGCATCCAGGCAAGCTTTGTGGCAGAGAAGTAAGGGTCAATCGGCAGCCCTGTGCGTGCACGGATCATCTCCTCACAGCCGTTTGCGCGCAGGCGCTCACACACATCGGCAGTGCGGCGGCATTGCCACACGATTGCAGGACAGATGGGCATGCCGCTGTGTTTATCCCACAGTACTGTGGTTTCTCTTTGATTGGTGATGCCGATGGCGCTGATGTCTCTCGCAGTAAGGCCGGATTTGGCAAGGGCATCACGCGCGGCATCCAGTTGACTGTTCAAAATATCCAGCGCGTCGTGCTCTACCCATCCTGCGGAGGGAAAGTGCTGGGGGAACTCGCGCGAGGCGCTTGCCACCACGTTTCCGTCATAGTCGAAAATGATTGAGCGGGAGCTCGTCGTTCCCTGATCGAGCGCCATGCGGTATCCCTTCATGTCTTGCCCTCCTGTTTTATATGCTACCAATATTTTACCATTTCGCCCCGAAACTGTCAAGCAGAACAGCGCTTTTGCGACAAAATTAAAAAATGCAGCTCAAAGCATCTTTAAAAACTGGAAAATAAAATACAAAAAATGGAAAAACCGTCGCCCAAAGCTGTCGCGTTTTTCTGTCAAAATAATTGCCTAAATTTTCACAAACCTATTGACGCACGCGCGCTTTACTGTTATAATTAGATTTACTATCATCTTTGACAGTCAATACCGTTTACGGTTGGTTTAACCTAATCCAAGGAGGTACACAAGATGAACAGAGTGTACAATTTTTCCGCAGGCCCTTCGATGCTCCCCCTGCCCGTGCTTGAAAAGGCCGCCGCAGACATGCTCTGCTACGGCACGTCCGGCATGTCCGTCATGGAGATGTCCCACCGCTCCCCTGATTACGAAGCAATTATCGGTGCGGCAGAGCAGGCGCTTCGCGAGCTGATGAATATTCCCGACAACTACAAGGTGCTGTTTTTGCAGGGTGGTGCTTCTACCCAGTTTGCCGCCATTCCGTTAAACCTCATTGGTCGCACGGGCAAGGCAGACTACGTGGTGTCCGGTCAATTCTCCGGCAAGGCATTCAAGGAAGCACAGAAGATGGGCTTTGACGTCCGCTGTGCCGCCACCACCAAGGAGGATAACTTCGACCACATTCCTGCACTGAGCGCTGCGGACTTCCGTTCCGATGCCGCTTACGTACACGTTTGCTACAACAACACCATTTACGGCACCAAGTATCCCGAGGTCCCCGACACGGGCGATATTCCGCTGGTTGCGGATATGTCTTCCTGTATCCTGTCCGAGCCCGTTGACGTGAGCCGCTTTGGCGTGATCTACGCCGGCGCACAGAAGAACATGGCGCCCGCAGGCGTTACGGTGGTGATCGTGCGTGAGGATCTTTTGGAGTACGCCAAGCCCGATATGCCCACCATGCTCGAGTGGAAGACCATGGCAGAGAACGGCTCGATGTATAACACGCCCCCCTGCTACTCCATTTACGTGGCAGGTCTTGTGTACGACTGGCTCAGATCCATTGGCGGTCTTACCGCGATGAAGGCGCGCAACGAAAAGAAGGCGGCGCTCCTTTACGATTATCTTGACAATCAGGACTACTACGTAGCTCCCGTGAAGAAAGAGAGCCGCTCGATGATGAACGTCACCTTTGTGACGGGCAACGCCGACCTTGACAAGAAGTTTGCTTCCGAGGCAGCAGCAGCGGGCCTCAAGAACCTCAAGGGTCACCGCTCCGTTGGCGGTATGCGCGCGTCCATTTACAACGCAATGCCTTACGAGGGCGTGGAAGCGCTTGTTGCCTTTATGAAGAAGTTTGCCGCAGAGAACCCCAAGGCATAAACGGAGGCGCCCGACATGAAAAACATTCAACTGCTCAATAAGATCGCCAAGGTCGGCACGGATCGCCTGGATGCGAACGTATATAACATCGGCACGGAGGTAGAGGCACCCGTTGGTATCATGGTGCGCTCTGCCAAGATGCACGAGATGACCTTTAACCCTGAACTCCTTGCCATTGCCCGTGCTGGCGCAGGCGTGAACAACATCCCCGTTGACCGCTGTGCTGAGGAGGGCATCGTGGTGTTCAACACCCCTGGCGCCAATGCCAACGGCGTAAAGGAGCTTGCGGTTTGCGCACTGCTTCTTGCTTCCCGCCGCGTGGTGGAGGGCATCAACTGGGCAAAGTCGCTCGCTGGTAGCGAGGGCGTTGCCAAGGCAGTCGAAGCCGGCAAGTCCCAGTTTGGCGGCTGTGAGATCAAGGGTAAGACCCTCGGCGTGATTGGTCTGGGCGCTATTGGCGGTATGGTTGCCAATGTGGCGCTTGCGCTTGGTATGAACGTGGTTGGCTGTGACCCCTTCCTCTCGGTTGCGGGTGCATGGCAGCTGGATAGCCGTGTGAAGTGCGCCGCCACCTTTGATGAGGTGTTTGCCGCCGCTGATTACGTGACGCTTCACGTCCCTGCAACGAACGACACCAAGGGAATGATCAACGAAAAGACGCTTGCCACCATGAAGGATGGCGTCAAGATCATCAACCTTGCTCGTGCCGAGCTGGTGAACTCCGCCGATATGGCAGCCGCACTGGAGAGCGGCAAGGTATCCGCCTACGTCACCGATTTCCCCACCGAGGAAACCGTAGCAATGGCAGGCGCCATCACCATTCCTCACCTGGGTGCTTCTACGGAAGAGTCCGAGGACAACTGTGCCGTGATGGCTGCTGAGGAACTGGATGAGTACCTCGCACTGGGTAATATCCGCAACAGCGTCAACTATCCCGCTGTAAGCGCAGCTCCCGCAGGTGCCGCGCGCGTTTGCGTGCTCCACGCCGCCGACGCGGACGTGCTGCCCGCCCTCACCGCCCTTACGGGCGGCGTGGTTGCTATGGCAACCAAAACGCGCGGCGCAAACGGTTACACGATCCTGGATCTCGCCGCAGCTCCTGTCGCAGACCTTGCCGACAAGGTTGCAGCGATTGAGGGCGTTCGCCGCGCAAGAGTAATTGTATTCTAATAAAAAGAGCACCGCAAAACTGCGGTGCTCTTTTTTGCGGCGGCAAAGCGCTTCGCGCTTGGCTGCCAAGTCGGGGGGCAAGCGGGCTTAGGGAGACAATAGTAGGCCTC
>JAZNAM010000042.1:0-9107 GCA_045586515.1 Eubacteriales bacterium | reverse complement strand
AGCCCTCGTTCTGTGGTCCCTGCTTCGGTGCGGGTGACGTGCCCGCCAACAACGGTCTGTCGCTGCGTCACACCACCCGTAACTTCCCCAACCGCGAGGGCTCCAAGCCCGGCGAGGGTCAGCTTTCGGGCGTTGCACTTATGGACGCGCGCAGCATTGCCGCAACCGCGGCAAACGGCGGCATTATCACTGCCGCAACCGACGTGGAGTACAAGCACAAGTGTCACGAGTACCACTATGACCGTTCCGTATACGAGAAGCGCGTATACTACGGTTTTGGCAAAGCAGATCGTGATGCCGACCTCATTCTTGGTCCCAACATCACCGACTGGCCCAAGATGTACGAACTCTCCGACAACCTGCTTGTCGAGCTTGCCGCTGTCATTCACGACCCTGTAACCACCACCGACGAGCTGATCCCCTCGGGTGAAACCTCGTCTTACCGCTCTAACCCCCTGCGCCTTTCCGAGTTTGCGCTCTCGCGTCGCTGCCCCGAGTACGTCGGCAGATCCAAGGCGGTTGCCGCTGACGAGTCTGCACGCCGTGCAGGCAACGTGCCCGAAAAGGTGCGCTTTGCCCTCTCTCACGTGGGCGATGCAGATGCACTCGCTCCCGCAACCCAGTTTGGCTCTTGCGTATTCGCAAACAAGCCCGGTGACGGCTCTGCGCGCGAGCAGGCGGCCTCTTGCCAGAAGGTGCTGGGCGGCTTTGCCAACATCTGCTATGAATTTGCAACCAAGCGTTACCGCTCCAACTGCATCAACTGGGGCATTCTCCCCTTCACGCTGGACGCTGACGCAAAGTTTGACTACGCAGAAGGCGATTTCGTATTCATCCCCGACGTGCGCGCCAAGATTGCCGCAGGCGAGGAAACCTTCCCCGCCAAGGTGATCCGTGCAAACGGCGACGTAGAGGAACTCACGCTGTACGTAAAGGGCCTCACGGCAAATGAGAAGGAGATCATCCTGCGCGGTTGCCTGATGAACTACTACGCAGCACAGAATAAATAATTCCAAGTGCAAGAACAAAAAATCCAAGAACGGCTTAATTTTTTCCAAGATTCGGAGGTAGTGAAGATGGAAAATTTCAAGAAGATTCAAATGACAACGCCCCTCGTGGAGATGGACGGCGACGAAATGACGCGTATTCTTTGGAAGATGATCAAGGACGAGCTGCTGCTCCCCTTCGTCGATCTAAAGACGGAATACTACGACCTTGGCCTTGAGGAGCGCGAGCGCACCAAAGACCAGGTAACCTTTGATTCGGCATACGCAACGCAGAAATACGGCGTTGCAGTCAAATGTGCGACGATCACCCCCAACAAGCAACGCGTGGAGGAGTACAACCTCACCCAGATGTGGAAGTCCCCCAACGGCACGATTCGTGCCATTCTCGATGGCACCGTGTTCCGCGCCCCCATCCTGATTGATTCCATTCGCCCCGCTGTGCGCAACTGGGAAGCCCCCATTACCACCTCGCGTCACGCATACGGCGACATTTACAAGGCAACCGAGTACCGCGTGCCTGCCGAGGGCAAGGCCGAGCTTGTCTTCACCGACAAGGACGGCAACGAGTCCTTCCGCGAAACGATCTACGACTTCGAGTGCGCAGGCGTGCTTCAGGGCTCCTACAACAAGGACAGCTCTATTCGCTCCTTCGCACACGCGTGCTTTAAATACGCCCTTTCCACCAAGCAGGATCTGTGGTTCTCCACCAAGGACACCATTTCCAAGCAGTACGACCAGACTTTCAAGCTCATCTTCCAGGAGATCTATGAGGCAGAGTACAAGGCAGCGTTTGAGGCAGCCGGCATCGAATACTTCTACACCCTCATTGACGACGCTGTTGCACGCGTCATCCGCAGCAAGGGCGGCTTCATCTGGGCTTGCAAGAACTATGACGGCGACGTGATGAGCGACATGGTTTCCACCGCGTTCGGTTCGCTTGCGATGATGACCTCTGTACTGGTTTCCCCCGATGGCAAGTACGAGTACGAAGCGGCACACGGCACCGTGACCCGTCACTACTACCGTTATCTCAAAGGCGAGCAGACCTCGACCAACCCCATCGCCACCATCTACGCGTGGAGCGGCGCGCTCCGCAAGAGAGGTGAGATGGACGGCCTTGCAGAGCTGGTGAACTTCGCTGATCAGCTGGAGGGTGCTTGCATTGACACCCTGAACGACGGCGTGATGACCAAGGACCTTGTTGGCCTTGTCGTCCCCGGCACCAAGACCGAGGCAGTGACCTCTGACGCATTCATCGGCGCAATCCGCGCACGTCTTGAAAAGCGTTTGGCATAAGAAGCGAAAAGGGAGTGCGTCGCACTCCCTTTTTCTTTACAAAGCAACCCAGATATGCTATAATGAGGAAAAGGGGGTGAAGATATGAATGCTGACAACAACACGCTTGCCACGTTTTTGCGCGTGGTGCGCGCAATCTCCCTTTATACCGCGTTCGTGCTGATCCATCTTGTGACAGCGTTCTTTTTCCGCACCTCGCAAATTGAAGGCCTTGTGAACGAAACCGTTATTGCAAACGTGGTGCGCACGTTGATGATCCCCCTTGTGTTTTTCAGTGTGGCGCGTGTATTTGCAGAGGAAGATTTCACCACGAACGCATCACTTGGCATGAATGACGACCTTGGATTTTTTGCGCGTATCGGCAGACTCTTTGCGCATTCCGACGTGCGGCTTGAATGCTTGCTTGTGCTGGGCGCTGTCGCACTGCTCCCCACCCGTGTTGGCTTTTTCCCGCTTGCCAATCTGCTCCCTTGCGATGGGCTACTCTGCGAGTTGTTGACAACTGCCATTGCGCTCCCCATAGTGGCACTGCTCTACCTCTTTGCGCGCCTGTCGGCGTGGCAAAAATACGTGGACGAGCGCGGTGCGCGCGGCGAGATCACGCGTGACGGTGCGGGAACAGCCGATATTTCCTCGATGCTGATGTACGTTTCGGGCACGCACGTGACCGCAGGCGTCGGCAAATTTGCCGCAGAAAAACAAAGCGACGGCAACGCGCAAAAAGGTGTACCGCGGAGCGACACTGCCATTTTTTGGCGTGTGCCTGTTGTGCTTGCCATCTACGCATTTGGCGGGTTTGCACTCACCTTTTTTGCTCCCATGCTCCTGAGTCTTTGGTTCGTGCTTGAAGTGCTTGGCAATGCGCGACCTCTGCTTCCCATAGCGCTCATTGCACTTGCCTTTCTTGCATTTTCTCTTTATCACGTACTGCGCGCCCTACGCATTCGCGCACACTTTTTCAAGATGTTAAAGTGCACGTGCCGTGACTACGGCTTTACTTATACCAAACCAAGGCGCCCCTACGCTTCACTATTCCGCATGGGTAACGAGGTGAATTTCTCGCTGTACGCAAACGGCAAAGCATACGATTGCAAGCTGTTTGCATCGGTGCGCCGCCATTGTCCTCTGTTCTTCCACGAAGATGGCGTGGTGCACTGCACCCACTCGTTGCGTTTCCGCCGCGTGGAATATCTGTGCTGGAGTACGCGACACGATTTCTCATTTGAAAGTGAGCGCGAAAAAATTTGTATCGTTGCCCCCGTACCTGCCACCGTTTACGCCGGCGATGAAAAGTGGCACCGACCGATTGACACCGGCATGGCGGTGGGTGGCTACCGCATCTTCAGTTCCTCCGGCTTTATCGGTGCGTTGACAAGAGATTGTATCGAACGAGATAAGTAAAAAAAGAAGCACCCGATGGGCGCTTCTTTTTTTATCTTCTGCGTTCACGAAAGAAACTTTGCAACATGTCGCGCGACTCGTCGGCGAGGAGTCCGTGCTCGACGGTGGGGTGTGCGCCAAGCGGAAAGCGCGGGAGATTGAGCACGCTACCAAGTGCGCCTGCCACGGCGTCCTTGGCGCCATACACCACGCGTCCAACACGCGCGGCGAGGATCGCCCCCGCGCACATGGGACAAGGTTCAAGTGTGACGTAAAGGGTGCATTCCCCCATACGCCAATCGCCCTGCTGCTTGCCTGCTTCACGCAACACAAGCAACTCGGCGTGCGCGGTAATATCGTTGTCGCGCTGACGGCGGTTGTGCCCTTTCGCGATCACCTCGTCGCCGCGCACCAGCACCGCACCGATGGGGGGCTCGCCAGCTTCTGCCGCGGCACGCGCTTCCTCCAGCGCCATATTCATATAGCGGATATCCGCTTCAGAAAAGCTCATAGTACGCCCCCTTTCCAAAAGAGTGAGATAACAATCAAAGAAATCGTTTCAATGGAGCAAATGACAATAAAGGCAGTCATGGGCAACGAAAAGAACAACTTCACGCGCGAACGCGCCGTGACGGGACGCTCCGCAAACTCCACGTCGGGTTCGAGCTCCACCTCAAACGCACCGCTTTTGCGTGCCTCAGCGCGCTTGTCGCGCTCACGAACAAAGAGAAAAATGGCAGATATCACCGCCGCCGCGAGCAGTATCCCCTCCATCACGTAGAGCACAACGTTTGCCGTTTGCGCAGGAAAACGCGCGTTGATGCCCATTTGTAGGACAGAACGGAAATTGTTGCAAAAATGCAAGAGAATACACGGCCAAATCGACTTTGTGCAAACATACACCCAACCGATCACCAGTCCTGCCGCCGTTGCGTAAAAGATCTGCTCCACGTTTTGGTGCATGAGCCCAAACAGCCCTGCGCTGATTATCACCGCCGTGGTACGCCCATAGGGGAGCAGGTTGGACAGCACCAGCCCGCGAAACAAGAATTCCTCCACAAAGGCGGGTACAACTGCAAGCGTGATGAACAACAACGCGAGTTCCAAATTGGTGGTTGCTTCGGTTTCGTTTAGCACCGCCTCAGAAAAGGCACCGTAGTCAAAAAGCCCCACAATAAGCGCATTGAGGTACGCCGCCGCGCTTACCACCGCAAGCCCAAACAACACGTATGCCGCCGTTTTTTTCGGCATGGGTGCGCGCGCGCGCAACGGCTCTACCGCCTCGGTTTTGGAGAGCCAACGGTACAGCGCGATAGGCAACACAAAGGTTGCCGCATAGAGCACGGCACTTGTGAGACTATACGTGACTTGCTCCGCTATGGGGGATACGAAGATGGGTAGCACGAACGCCAGCGCCGATAAAAACAACGTCTGCGCAAAAAACAGCGCTTCAAACAATAACAGCGAAATGCCAAGCCACGTGACCGTACGCTTGTATTGCAGTTCAAACGGCGTCATAGCGCGCCCCCTCTCTTTTTTGATGTATGTATATTGTACCGCATTTTACAGGGCATGTCAACGAGAATTTCGTTCCCTACCGATTTGCCCAAAGGTGCAGTGCTAATTCGGCGCAGTTTTGAGGATAGAATTTTATTTCGCGAGCAAAGGCGTAGAAAACTACATCGAAGCGACGCGAACGCAAGCATACCCGAATTAGCTTGCTGATCAAGAGCAGATTTGAGATTAGAATTCGTTTTCTCAATGCGAAGGCGTAGAACGACTACTCCGAGCGTTGAGAAAACGAATAGCCCCCACGGTGTAACACCGTGGGGGCGTTCTAACTCAAATATGCCTTGATCAGTGGACGATGCAGCGCTCGGTATCCTTATCAAAGATATGGATACGAGAAACGTCAAGTGCCACACGGATCTGGTCACCAGCGCGGCTGGTGGAGCGAGAGGAAACGCGAGCGATCAGTCTGGTGGGATCTTCTACGATTTCCTTACTGTTGGACATGCCCTCCTTGGGAGTTCTGTCATAGCTGTTGAGGTAGAGGTAAATCTCTGCGCCCATCAGCTCGGTCACGTCAACGTCAACGTCGATGCAGCTGTCCTTGAAGACCTCAAGCTGCATGGGAGCGTCGTGGATACACTCGGGACGAAGACCTGCAACAACCTCCTTGCCGATGTACTCCTGAAGTGCCTCATTGGAAGCCTTCTCAGCGGGAAGCTTGATGGAGTTGCCGTCGAAGTTGAAGTATACGTCCTTGGAGCCCTTCTCCTGGGTGAGCGTGCCGGTGATGAAGTACATCTGAGGCGTGCCGATGAAGCCTGCAACGAAGATGTTTACGGGGCTGTCGTAAAGGTTCTGAGGAGTGTCGACCTGCTGGATCAGACCGTCCTTCATAACGACGATACGGGTTGCCATGGTCATTGCCTCGACCTGGTCGTGGGTAACGTAGATGAACGTGGTGCCGACTCTCTTGTGGAGCTTGGTCAGCTCGGTTCTCATCGTTGCACGGAGCTTCGCGTCCAGGTTGGAAAGCGGCTCGTCAAGAAGGAATACCTTGGGGTTACGAACGATTGCACGGCCAAGTGCAACACGCTGCTTCTGACCACCGGACATAGCCTTGGGCTTACGGTCAAGCAGGTGGGTGATGTCAAGGATACGAGCGGCCTCTTCTACGCGGCGCTTGATCTCTTCCTTGGGAGTCTTGTTGAGCTTCAGGCCGAATGCCATGTTGTCAAACACGGACATGTGGGGGTACAGAGCGTAGTTCTGGAACACCATCGCGATCTGACGATCCTTGGGGGCAACGTCATTCACGAGCGTGTCGCCGATGAAAAGCTCACCCTCGGTGATCTCCTCAAGGCCTGCGACCATGCGGAGGGTCGTGGTCTTACCGCAACCGGAAGGACCTACGAAAACGATAAATTCCTTATCCTTGATCTCAAGGTTGAAATCGGATACGGCGGTAACGCCACCGGGATACTTCTTGTAAATGTGTCTGAGCGACAGGCTTGCCATGTGAAAATCCTCCTTTAGGTTGGGATCAAATTCGATATTCTAACAAGTATAATTATAACAGACTTTACGCGCAAAAGGAAGATGGTAAATCTCCAAATTTTTCTCACCGCGTTTGTGCAACATACACAACGCGCGCGAAGCAACAAGGAACGTTTGAGGAAGATCCCCCTTCTTTTCCTCGTCCACAACGTTCATTTATGAACATTTATGCCTTTTTGGGTGCTTCTTTCGGCTTTTTCATCGAGAGCGCGATGCGCTTTTTCTTGAGGTCGACAGAGAGCACTCTCACCTGCACCACATCGCCCACGGACACCACCTCGCGGGGATGCTTGACGAAGCGATCGGAGAGCTCGGAGATATGCACAAGACCGTCCTGATGCACACCGATATCCACGAATGCACCGAAGTCGATCACGTTGCGTACAGTACCCGTGAGCATCATACCCTCTTTGAGGTCGGACATTTCCAGCACGTCTTCGCGAAGTGCGGGAGGCGTGAAATCGTCGCGCAGGTCGCGGCCCGGCTTTTCAAGTTCCGCAGCGATATCGAGGAGCGTCGGCTCGCCAATGCCAAGTTCTGCGGCGATCTTGGCAGCTCCCTCACTGCGAATGTGGCCGCCAAGCCCAGACAGTTTGCCTGCCTTTACGTCCTCTTTGGTGTAGCCAAAACGCGCGAGAAGTGCGCGTGCCGCCTCGTAGGACTCGGGGTGAACGCCCGTGTTATCCAGCATCTCGCGAGAGCCGGGAACGCGCAAGAAACCTGCGCACTGCTCATACGCCTTGGCGCCGATGCGCGGCACCTTGAGCACCTCTGCGCGGCTTTTAAACTCGCCATTTTCCTCGCGGTACTTGACGATATTCTTGGCGCTGGTAGCGTTGATGCCCGAAATGTAGGAAAGCAGCGAATGGGACGCGGTGTTGAGATCAACGCCCACGCTGTTTACGCAGTCCTCGACGACGCCCGAGAGGGATTCATCCAGCATGGCGGGCTTCATATCGTGCTGATACTGTCCCACGCCGATGGCCTTGGGGTCGATCTTCACGAGCTCGGCGAGGGGATCCTGCAAGCGGCGTGCGATAGACACGGCGGAACGCTGCATGACGTCGAACTCCGGGAACTCCTCCGCGGCGAGTTTGGACGCGGAATACACCGACGCACCCGACTCGCTCACGATGATATACTTGGCACTAGTGTTCATCTCGCGCAACAACTCGGCAACAAAGCGCTCGCTCTCGCGGGAGGCGGTGCCGTTACCGATGGCAATCACGTCAACGGCGTGCTTGGTGATAAGACGCTTCATGATGATCTTGGCTTCCTCAACGCGGCGCGCGCTCTGCGTGGGATAGATGACGGCGGTGTCGAGCACCTTACCCGTCTTGTCGCAAACGGCAAGCTTACAGCCGTGTGCGTAACCGGGGTCGAAGCCAAGCACGGTCTTATTTTTAAGGGGTGCCTGCATGAGCAGGTTGCGCAGATTCTCGGAGAACAGCACAATCGCGCCGCGGCACGCCATATCAAACAGATCCGAGCGGATCTCGCGCTCCACAGAGGGGGCGATCAGGCGGTCGTAGCTATCCGCAATGGCAGCCACTACGTACTCCTTTGCAGGGCTATCCCCCGCCTTCACGATGGCGGCGTGCAGATACTCGAGAATAATGTTTTTATCAATGGTGACGCTGACCTTGAGGAACTCCTCTTTTTCGCCGCGGTTGATGGCAAGCACGCGGTGACCGGGCACCTTGTGAACGGGCTCGCTGTACTCGTAGTACTGCGCGTAAACCGAATCCTCCTCCTTGGCTTGCTTGGAGCTAAGGAAGCCGTGGCGCACGGTGAGAGAACGGATCGACTTGCGGTAATCGGCGTTATCAGAAACATCCTCTGCAATGATATCCATGGCACCTGCAAGCGCCATATCGGCGTCGGCCACGCCCTTCTCCTCGTCGATAAAGGTAGCGGCAAGGGTGGCAAGATCGGGATCGTAAGACTTCTCCTGCGCGAGGATCGCCTCGGCAAGGGGAGCCAGTCCGCGCTCGCGTGCCACAGAAGCGCGCGTCTTGCGGTGAGGACGGAAGGGACGGTAAATATCGTCCACCTCGGTGATGGTCTTGGCGTTCTTGATCGCCTCCTCAATCTCGGGGGTAAGCTTTTCCTGCTCGGCAATCAGCTTGGTGACCTCTGCTTTGCGCGCTTCGATGTTGCGCAGGTAGCGAAGTCGCTCCTCAAGCTTACGCAGTACGGTGTCGTCGAGCCCACCCGTGACCTCTTTGCGGTAACGGGAGATAAAGGGGATGGTGTTGCCCTCGTCCAGAAGGGCGACGGTCTTTTCTACCTGGTCGGCAGTGAGCGCAAGCTCCTCTGCCAGCTTTTTCATCATATCCATCTTGTTATCCTTTCGGG
>JAZNAM010000041.1:0-16842 GCA_045586515.1 Eubacteriales bacterium | reverse complement strand
GCGCGACGTCGTCGCCTTCCCGAAGGTGCAGAACGCAAGCGAGCTGATGTCGGGCGCACCCGTTCCCGCAGAGGATCAGGCGCTTATTGACCTTGGTATCACCGTTGCGATTGAAGAATAATCACAAAAAAAGAGCCGTTGCAACGCAACGGCTCTTTTTTATTTATTTTTCAACCATATGAACGTCGATCTGGTCGAAGGGAACGGTGATCCCGTTCTCGGCAAGGGCGTCGTGCACCTCTTCCTTTAGAGCGAAATTCACGTTCCAGTAATCCGCCTGCGTGACCCAAACGCGCGTTACGAAATCCAGCGAGCTACGGGTCTGCTCGGAAAGGCGTACCATGGGGGCAGGGTCCTTCAGGATATCCTCGTGCTTGGAAATGACACCGAGGATCACGGATTTGACCGCTTCGATATCCGTATCGCGTGCCACCGAGAAGGTGAGGTCCAAACGGCGCGTAGGCAGCGCGCTGTAATTGGTGATATTGGCAGCCGCTACGGTGCCGTTGGGGAGAACGGTGATCTTATTGTCGGGGGTCTTGAGCTTCGTGTTGAAGATCGTGATGGTGTCAACGGTGCCCGTCGTACCGCCGATATCTACGAAGTCACCCTCCTCAAAGGGCTTGGTGGCAACGATGACGAGACCAGATGCCACGTTGGAGAACGTGCCCTGCAGCGCGAGAGAAACAGCCAGAGCGCAGGCAGAGAAGAGCGCAATGATCGAGGTGGTAGGAACGCCGAGCATGGCAAGCAGCGCGATGAAGTAAACGGCGAGAAGCAATACGCGCACCAGTGAGGTGAGGAAATCACCTGCCGCGCCCTTCAAACGCGATTTGTTCATCGTTCTGCGGAAGATCGCGGTGATGATCTTGACGGCGACAAGACCGAGAAGCAGTACCGCAACGAAAGAGACGATCTTCAAAAAGTTGTTAACAGCGAAGCTGTAGAGGGCATTCCATACGTTAGCAAAAAATTCAGCCATACGAACAGTCTCCTTTTCTTATATTAGATTGGTTAAAGCAGATGGTAGGGCAGGGCGTCGCCCAGCATAAATTTCTCAAAGCCCGCGCCCTCGGGCTTGCCCGTGACCTTTTCCACGGTTTCGGGGGCGATCTTGGCAACGGTAGTTGCCTTTACGGTTGCGGGCTTTTTGGCAGGGGCTTTCTTTACTGCGGGCGTGGTGGCGGGTGCTTCGACTTCTGCGGGTTTTGCCACGCGCTTGGTGATGCTATCTTTTCCGAGAGGCATATCTTTTCTCCTTTATATATATAAATGTAAGAATTAGCGAGCGTACTTCTTGATTTCCTTGGCAAGCGCCATGTATTCCGTAGCGGCACGGCTGCTCTTCTTGTAGGCCATGACGGGTTTGCTGTTGTCTTGCGACCATTCCACGGTGCTGTCTACGCGAATGATGCTTTCGAACAGGCGTACATTCTCAAGCGAGGAGAGGGTGTCAACCGTTTGCTTGAAGTAATTCTTGCGTTCACTCGCTTTGGTAATGGCAATGCCGAGAAGCGAGAGGGAGGGAGACATACGTTTTACCTGCTCGTAGAACTCAAACATATTGGCAAGACCAAACAGTCCCCAAGGAGAAGCCTCAACGGGGATGATGAGATAGTCCGAGGCGCACATAATATTCATCGCCCAGCAACCAAGTGTAGGAGGAGCGTCGATTAGGATGTAATCGTATTTGCCGCTTTCTTTGATCTTTTCGAGCCCCTGACGCAGAATAAATTCACGTTGCCACTTGGTGAACAGTTCAAACTCGATGCTGCTCATCAGCGTGGAGGAGGGGATCAGGTCAAGGTTTTTGTATTCGGTGGGAGTGACGTAGTCGGTCAGGTCTTTTTGTGTGACAACGCCGCGATAAAGGTTGTAATCTCCCTTTGCAAAATCGAGAGATGCCTCGTCGTTGAAGTAGGAAAGCGTCAGGTTCATCTGCATATTGCCGTCGATGAGCAGTACTTTCTTGCCCAACGTAGAGAGGGCATAGCCCACATTTGCGCAAGTGGTGGACTTACCGCTACCACCCTTGTTGTTTGCAAAGCAGATCGTTTTTGTCGTTGCCATAAGACCTCCTATTGATTGAGATAGTCAATGATATCCGATAGCCCCTCGCCTGTGTAAGAGCTGACGTGAAACAGTTTTTCACAGCCGCAGTTTCGCAGCCATAGTTCTGCAAGCGGCACGTTTGCGTCGGGTTTATCTACCCCTGTAATGATACCTACTACATCGCGGTTGACAAGGCAGGTAATATTAGGGGAAAAGACACAGAACGGCTCATTTGCACTTACCACGAGCCCCACGACGTCCGCCTCGTAGGCGTACAATGCGAGTGCTGCGCCGAGGGTGTTGATCTCGGTGTATTCGCCGGGCGTGTCGATGATGGTGTCGGTATAATTGATGTATTGCGTTTTGCAGTAATGCAGTTGCTCGCCTTTTAAGGCTTGCATCAGGGTTGTTTTGCCTGCGGCTACGCGCCCCATCAAAATCAAACGCTTCATATCAGGTGCGCGTTACGTCGCACACCGAGAATTTCAGCACGTTTCTGAAATAATCGGCGATGGCGGTAAAGGACGCCTCTACCTCTGCAACAGACCCTGTGATGATAAGTGTGCCCGAAAAACGATCAACGAAACCGAGCTGTGCGCCCGACGTTTTGAGAGCGATGTCCGCTGTGATAACGGCGGTTTCTGCGGGAGTAATGGTCAGCACGCCAATAGCGGCGCGGTTATAGTCAAGGCTGGGGTCAAGACCGAGCTTTTGATACAGGATCTTGTCGGGGTTGGCAATGATGTGTGCAAGGGTAATTTGGCGACCGGGCACCAACTCTTGCACGATGCGCTGTTTTTCTTGCGTATTCCAAGGATCCATATTATCCTCCTATCTGTACGGTGAGCGAGGGCGCTGCGCGGCGTGCCTCATCAGCAAGGCGCTCCATTTCTTCGCCCGTGGGGGGCAGAATACCAACCATGGCATACTCTCTGCCAAGGCCAGCATATTTGTCCTGTGCTAAACGGTGGTAGGGGAGCAGATGCAGCTCCGTGACGTTTTTGAGGGAAGCAGCAAAACGGGCAATGTCCGAAATCTCTTCCTCGGTGGCATTAAAGGTGGGCACGACGGGCACGCGGATCACAAGATGACGCGCGTTTTCTGCAATAAAGTGCGCGTTGGAGAGGATCTGCTCGTTTGGCATACCCGTAAAGGCGCGGTGCTTTTCGCTGTTGATGTGTTTGATGTCCATGAGGAAATGATCCACATGGGGAAGTAAACGAGAAACAACCTCGCGCGACGCACATGCAGTGGTTTCGATTGCGGTGTCATAGCCATATTCTTGTACGGCGCGAAGCAAAGCCTCGCAAAATTCGGGTTGAGCCATACACTCGCCGCCCGACAAAGTGACACCGCCGCCACTACGACGATAGTATACGGCGTCTGCGCAGATCTCGTCCATCAGCTCGCGCACGGTGACGTCGCGACCGACTGTGCGTTTTTTGCCGTTTTCGGTCATTTCCTCGATATGGTAGGACTGGGATTCGGGGTTGCAGCACCAGCGACAACGGAGGAAGCAGCCTTTGAAAAAGACGATGGTACGAATACCGGGCCCATCGTGAATGGAGTAGCGCTGGACGTCAAAAATGCGCCCTTCGCGGTCGTAAATAGAGTCCATAGCTACTCCTTTCTTTTTGTTAGTTTACGGTTCCGTGCTCGGTGCGGGCGATGATGTCGTCCTGGAGCGAGCGGGAAAGTGTGGTAAACAGTGCGCTGTATCCTGCGACACGAACCACGAGGTTTTTATATTTCTCGGGATTTTTCTGTGCGTCGATCAGCGTTTCACGGGATACGACATTATACTGTACGTGCATACCCTTTTGATCGAAGAAGCCGCGCAAGTATGCGACGAATTTTTCGAGCGACGCCATAGAGGAGAGCGCCGAGGGGTGGAACTTCTGGTTGAACAGCGTGCCGTTGGAGGCGATGCCGTGATCCAAGCGCGCCACCGAGTTGGCGGTTGCCGTGGGGCCCTTGCGGTCACGACCCGATGCGGGGCCTACGCCGTCTGCAATGGGGGTGAAGGCGAGACGCCCGTCGGGGGTTGCGCCCGTTTGATAACCGAGCGGCACGTTGGCGGAAACGGGGTAAAGACCTGCCTGGAACATACCGCCACGGGGGTTGGTGAATTTCTCAAGAGGCTTGGTGTACGTGTTACCCACCTCGCGCGCGAACGCGTCTACCTCGGGGATATCGTTGCCGTATTTAGGCAGTGCTTCGATCATTGCAAGAATCTCGGCATAGCGCGCTTTCTTCTCGGCGGAGACCGTGTCGGCGTTTACGAGGTTTTGGTAAACGGAGCGGATCACGTCGGCGTTTGCGTCAACGCCGCCCTCGAGCAGCTGCTTGGTAATCTCGATGGTGAGTTCCGTTGCTTTGCGAGGTAGAATCCCCTTGCCAAAGTTGTCAGCAAGTGCTTCTCGCATCTCGCGCATTGTGACACGGCGCTCGTCAAAGACCAGTGTCTTAACGGCAAGCAACGCGTCGGTCATGTTTGCGATGCCAAAGCCCTGAGGGCCCGTAAAGTTGTAATGCGCGCCACCCTCCTGAATACTGACACCGCGCGAAATGCAATCGTCGCACAGACAGGATTCAAAGGGAAGGGGACAGCGTACGCTGTGTGCGTAGTCCACGGCATTGTCTGCGTGAACCATCATTTCGATCATGCGGTTTTGCTGTGTTTTATATGCTTCAAAAAACTCTTCGAAGGTGCGCATCTGTTCGACGTCACCTGTGCGTGGGCCGATCTGTACACCCCTGTCCATGCCGTTTGAGAATACGAGTTCAAGCGGGCGGCACATGTTGAAGAAGGCGGCATCGTGCCAACCATCGGTTTTGGCGCCCTTTTGAGGTTCTACACAGCCGATGATGCAGTAATCGCGTGCGTCCTCCAAGGTGAGACCGCGCGCCATGATAGCGGGGATGATGACCTCGTCGTTATAGAAAGCAGGAACACCAAGGCCTTCGCGTGTTACACTTGCTGCTTTGAGCAGGAGATCGTGGGGGGAACAGTTCCATACGCGAACCGAGAGGGAAGGCTGGGGCAAACGCACGTGAAGCGTTGCTTCCATACACATATAGGAGAGGTCATTGGTGACGTCTACACCCTGCTCATTTTGACCGCCGACGATGAGGTTTTGGAATAGGCCGTAGCCCGCAAAGCCCTCTGCGGATGCGGCATCGCGCACTTTGTTGAGATCGTTGAGTTTGATCCAAATGCAATCCAAATATTCCTGCGCCTGCTCGTGGGTAAGGGCGCCGCGGTCAAGATCATTTTTGAAGTGGGGGTACATATACTGGTCGAAACGACCGGGGGAGATCGAGTGACCACTGGACTCGCATTGCAAAAGCTGCTGAATAAACCAGAAGGACTGGCACGCTTCATAGAAGGTGCGAGCGCTCTTGGCGGGAACGCGGTCGCAGTTCTCGGCGATCTGGAGGAGCTCTGCGCGGCGTGTGGGCGTGGCAGATGCCGCCTCGCGACGAGCAAGCTCGGCGTAGCGGTGGGCGTAGGTGATAACCGCTTCACAGCTTTCAATCACGGCCTCGAGGAACTGGCGGCGGCGCTGATAGTCGCCGTTGCCGATGTATAGTTTCGCCATAGCGGCGCGCGCCTCGGCGATCACGGATTCCAGACCGCTATTGATGACCTTAGCGTAGTCCACGTTGATGTGTCCGACGCCGTTATAGAAATAGTTGCCTACGGTGAAAATACCGTGATTGAGGAAAACATCCAGTACGTCCTTGTCCATGCCTGCGGCGGCAAGGTCGCTGACTGTTTTACCTTTCCAGTAGGGATGAATGGCACGCAGACGCTCCACGGTGGCGGGGGAGATATAGAAAGGATCTGCCTCGCGCGTGGCAACGGTATCAAACTCTGCTTCCAACCACTCAAAGGAGTACTCGGGGAAGGTTTGGCAGCCACGGGGAGCAATCGAGTTGCTACCTACGATCAGTTCATCCTCGCGAATCACGATCGGGATATTCTCTAAGATGTGGCGAAATGCCGCCGAGCGTCGCTTGATAATTGGCAGCTGCTCGGTGCGCCGATAGCTTTCTGTCAGCAATTCAGCGCGGTCCGCTTCGATTTCGGGTGCTTTCGCGTACAAGTGTGCGATCAGGCGGTCGATACGCGGACTTTTTTTGATGACAAATTTCAATTCAGCCATACGTAGCATCCTTTACTTTTGGTTTATGTTTGTGATTAGAGCTGCTCCCAAAGAAATGCGTGGGGGGCAGCAATTACGGAGCTACCCGTGAACAGACCCTGTTGCTTCGCGTGTGCGGCGCCTGCTTCTACAGCGGCGGTAACGTCACCGATTTCGCCTGTGACCATCACGACGCCTTTGCCACCCATGCCACGAGATACGCGGAGTTCGAAGATCTGGACGCGTGCGGTCTTGACGGCAATGTCCGCTGCCTTGATGGCGCTGGCGGCAGAGTAGGTTTCGATAATGCCGAGAGAGCCGTGCTTCTCGGCGACTTGTGTGCCGAAGAGGGCGGTGATAACTTGCTCGTCGATGCGACCCATGATGGAGTAGTCAACGAGGCGCTCTTCAAAGCGCTCTTTCACGTGTTCTACGGCGGCGGTGACGTTGGAGATGGTACCCGTAAGGATAATCTCAAACTTGCCGGGGCAGGCGGCGTGTGCGCTCACGAGAGAAATGCCGGCGCTTTTCAGTGCGGCGTCGGTTGCTTCTACGCCTTTTGCTATACTTTTCAGTTCAATAACGCCAATGGCTTGATACATATTACGTCACCTTCTTATTTAGAAATGATGATCTTGCTGGCATCTGCAAAGGTTACGGTGCCGTCGATCGATGCGTGTTGGGGGAGGGAAAGTCCAACGGCGGCAGCGGCGATCACGTCGCCTTTTTTTACGATGTCGCCTTCCTTTACGGTAGGAACAGAGGGGGCACCGATGTGCCCGCTCATCGGGATCTCAACGCGCGAAGCGTTAAGAAGGTTATGGTCAAATGCGGGAACGTGATCATAATCGCGCACGCCGAGTAGTGTTTCCCAACGAGAGGAGGGGATGAGGCGATACGCGCGATCATCCGCAGGAGTATACTCTGCTGTGGGATCGGGCGTGAAACGCATTTTGTTCTTGGCAAGAAGACCTTTGAGCGAGAGGATCACGTCCTTGGGCGAGATGTCCTGACAGCACGCCTCAGCACATACGCCGCAGGAGCAGCATAGCGTTGCGGTGTGCACCATGGCGGGGTTCTCTGTTACGGCTGCGTTGTTTGCCGCGCGGATCATTTTGTGGGGCTCAATGGGATAACCGAGTAGGTGACGCGGGCACATTTCCGTGCAACGCGAGCATCCGCAGCAGCAGGAGGATGCGCGACGCAGCATATCTTCCATTGAGGTGGCGCGACGCATGGCGCACGCGGCACCTTCGGGGAGAATGAGCAACGATTTGGTCGTCTTGGTGACGAGTGCGTTGCGGTAGTTGATCTTTCTACCCATAGAGGGACCACCGTCGATCACGATATGCGTGTCGGGGACGGTGATGTCAAGCGCGCGGAAGAGATCCGCCACGCGCATGCCAACGGGAACGCGTACTACGCGGCGATTTTCAAGGTCACCACCCAACGTGACGAATTTCTCGGTCACGGGTGCTCCGCTATGGACGGCTTGGTAAACGTTATAAATAGTTTCGGCATTGAGGACGATCACGCCTTTGGTAATAGGAAGAGAACCGGGTGCGATCAGGCGACCTGTCGCCTCGTAGATAAGATTGATCTCATCACCCATCGGGTAGGCGTCGGGTACACACTTTACAAACACATCCTCGCCAAGCTTTTCGCCGTCTGTGAGACCGAGCATTTCGGCGCGGTGACGTTTGACGCCAAGCAGGGTTCTCGCGATCCCCGTTTCACGCATGACGATACGTGCACCCTCTATGATCTTCGGCAGATGCTCTTCCATGAGCATGTAGTCCGTATAGATCAGCGGCTCGCATTCGGCACAGTTGAGCACCAGCGTATCTGCCCCCTCTGCAAGTTTTGCGTACGAGGGGAAGCCGGCACCGCCCGCACCGACAATGCCGCTTTGTTGCAATATGGATTTTAAATCTTGGAGCGACATTGCTTCGTCCTTTCAAAAAGAATTTAGGCCTTATCTACGACGCCAACGATCACGGCGTCAACGGGAGAGGTGGGGCATCCCGTTGCCATTCTGGCAGCGCTTCCCGTCGTGACGAGCACTTCTTCGCCGATACCGGCACTGACGGCCTTGTCTACGGCGACGATATACTTATCTGTCAGTACGTCATTTTCGATGATTTGAACTTCAAGGAACTTGAAACCGACCAGCTGCTCAAGCTTGTTGGTTGATACGATAGTGCCTACAACCTTACCCTTTAACATGTTATATCCCTCACTTTTGATTATTTTACAACGGTGACGACGCTGCCATTTTTCAGCCCTGCGGAATTGGCATCGTCGGTGTCCACGTGCATTTCCAAACGGAAATCTTTGTGTACGCGGATCTGCACGTCAAACCAGCGCGATTTTCTCGTGCCTGAGAGTACGTCCACATCGATATAATCGCCGTCGGCAACGCCGAAGCGTGCAGCGTCATCGGGACTCATGTGGACATGGCGGTTGGCGATGATGCACCCCTCGGGAAGGGAAACGACGCCGCGAGGACCAACGATCGTGACAGGGGCAGAGCCCTCGGTCTTACCGGATTCGCGCACGGGGGGCTTGACTTTGAGCTGGAAGGAGTCGGTAGCAGAAATCTCCACCTGGCTCTTGGAGCGAAGCGGACCAAGTACGCGCACGCCTTCGATGGCACGCATAGAGGGGCCAACCAGCGTGAGAGTCTCCTTGCAGGCGTATTGTCCAGGTTGGGAAAGCTCTTTCATAGGCGTGAGTTCATAGCCACGACCAAAGAGAGTTTCCATATCCTCGCGCGAGAGGTGGATGTGCCTGTTGGAGATGCCCACGGGGATTTCCAGTGCGCCGTTTGCGGCACCGCCCATTTCGGCAAGGATTTTTTTGACCATTTCCGCTACTGCGGCATTCGTAATTTCCATGATATAGATCCTTTCTTTTTAAAGGTATCGTTTTTGCAAAGGAATGCTGGCCTTCTTGGGAAAGGACGGCATTGCTTCGCCAAAACGAAGGGGCTTTGCGTGTCCTGCCCGCAAAGGGGCAGGACACGCACGTGTGGGCTGATTAGCCGAGCTTGGGCAACAGCTTGTCAACGTCGCCGTGAGGTCTGGGAATGACGTGAGTAGCAACAACTTCGCCAAGGCGAGCAGCGGCTGCACCGCCTGCCTCAACAGCTGCCTTTACAGCGCCAACGTCGCCGCGTACCATGACGCTAACGAGGCCGGAACCGATCTTCTCGGAGCCGATAAGGGTGACGTTTGCTGCCTTTACCATTGCATCAGCTGCTTCGATTGCGGCAACAAGACCGCGGGTCTCGATCATACCAAGTGCTTCCATGTTCGTGTTCTCCTTTTCAGAATTAAAATCAAACGTTTTCGTCTGTTTTTACGAATTTCATGATGTCGGGATGAGGACGGGCGATCACCTCGGCACATTTGACGTTGCCAACGGCGCTTGCCGCTTCACGTCCTGCCTCAAGCGCCGCCGTTACCGACGATACGGAACCCTCGACCACTACCGTGACGAGGCGTCCGCCAAGACGCTTTTCCACATGGATCAGCTTTACGTCGGCGGCCTTGACCATTGCGTCAAGTCCCACGATCGCCGTCACCATTGCCTGAACTTCAAGCAATGCGATTGCTTTTTCCATTGTTTTCAGTCCTTTTGTTTTAGATTATTTGAGGGAGGGGAGGAGCTTGTTCACGTCGCCGTGAGGTCTGGGAATAACGTGAGTAGCAACAACTTCGCCAAGGCGAGCAGCGGCTGCACCGCCCGCCTCAACAGCTGCCTTTACAGCGCCAACGTCGCCGCGAACCATAACGCTAACGAGGCCGGAGCCGATCTTCTCAGAGCCGATAAGGGTGACGTTTGCTGCCTTTACCATTGCGTCAGCTGCTTCAATTGCGGCAACAAGACCGCGGGTTTCGATCATACCGAGTGCTTCCATTTTTGTCTCTCCTTTTATGTTTGTCTTTTTTTAATTTACACGTTTCTGAATTTGTCCTTGCCTGTCGCTGTGAGCTTGGCGAACCAGTCAACCTGATCGTCAAGGCCTGCGATTACACGGGACGTGATATAAAGTCCGCGACGCTTGGCTTCCTCTACGCCGACTTGCAATGCCGACTCGACTGCACCTGCGTTACCCATGAACTTTACGACCATCACAAGCGGTACCTCCACTTTGTCTGCGTTGGCGGGCTTGTTCTTGTCAATGGCTACCACTTTTACATCCGCGGCTTTTGCCACCGCGTCTGCGATTACTATCGAGGTCGTGTAGCCGTATACCTCAATCATACCGAGCGCTGCCATACTACACGTCCCGATCACTTATCGTTGATGTAGCAGATCTTGATGCCCTTTTGTGCCACGTTGGTTTCCATGGCTTCGTTCATCTGATCCAGCGAGAAGGTGTGAGTGATGAGATCCTCGATCGGAATGCGAAGCTCCTCACACTGCTTGAGGAACGCAACCGTCTTGGGGTAGTCCTCTGCGCTGTAGTCCCAAGAACCGACAATGTCGATCTCCTTGTTACACATGGCGAAGTGGGGATTGACCTTGTATTCACCGTTGTTGACGAAGAAGCCCATCTCACACATGCCACCACCGCGACGGATGTAGCTGTAAATATCGGCGGCTGCCACGGGAGCGCCCGTGCACTGGAAGGCGAAATCAACGCCTACGCCGTTTGCCACGTCTTTGACTTTTGCCACGCGCTTATCAAGCGTGTCCTCGGTGGGACGCTTGAAACATACGGTGGTTTTGGCGCCCATCTTTTCTGCAACTTTGAGGCGATCCTCGTTGCCGTCTACCGCAATGATGTGGTTGACACCGGCAGCACGCAGAACCGTGATCATCACAAGGCCGACAGGGCCGCAACCCTGAACCAGCACCTTGGAGCCAAAGTTGATGAGCCCCGTGGATTGGCCACGCTCAAGTGCGTGTACGCACACGCAAGCAAGCTCAAGGATCATGCGCTGCTTGAGATTGAGGTCATTGACCTGGAAGTAGGTCACGCCGCGGCCACCCTTGATGATCATGTAATCGGCAAACCAACCGTTGACGCGGTTGCCCTCGTCACTGCCGCGTTTGTCGCCGATCAGGCCGAATACGCCCTGCTTGTCGCACAGGTTGGTGCGTCCGGGCACCATGCGGCAAGCGTAGCAGTCGCCACAGCTGATAACAGAGGTGACGATCTTGTCGCCGACCTTGAGGGGCTTACCCGCGGTGTCGCAGGTGACGTTTTTGCCTGTATAGACAACCTCACCCGTTCCCTCGTGGCCGAGGATAACAGGGATAAGTCCGAAGGGGTCGGATTTCCATTCGTGTACGTCGGTGCCGCAGATGCCCGCGCCCTCGACCTTTACGAGAATGTCGTCATCGCCGAGTGCGGGGATCGGGATCTCCTGCACCTCGATCTTTTTCTCGCCCGTGAGCATTGCCACGCGCGCCGTGCGGGGCAGAGGACCTGCCGCCTTGGGTGCTGTGCTGCCGCCCATCGAGGAGAGCACCGAGCGAACGATGCTTTCAATTTGAGAAGCACTAATATCCATTCGTGATTCTCCTTTCTCAAATGATTCTAAAACTGTCCACCATTACGCAGCGGCGTCGTCTGGTAAAGCTTCGCGCGCTGGTCAGGCCCTCGCCCGTGGGACCTGCGATGGTAAAGGTGGTGTGGCCCTCGCCGCCAAAGCCGATGCCGGCATAAGAGGGTGCGTTTTTCACGAAGATCGTGGTCTCGACGGCGCGGGCGTAGCGCGTGAGGTGATCCACGTTCTTGGTGAGCATGTGTGCGGTGTGGCGATTGCCGTGTTCTGCCTTTACGGCAAGCTCGATCGCCTCGTCAATGTTTTTGACACGCACGATGCCGAGGATGGGCATCATCAACTCCTCCTGGATGAAGGGGTGATCGAAGGGAACCTCTGCGATGGCGCAGCGGATCTCGGGGCCGACCTTGATGCCGATTTTCTCTAGGATTACGCGGCAATCTCTGCCGACGCAATCGCGATTGACGATCTTGGAGGTCTTGCCCGTTTTGGGGTTGGTTTTGTCAACCAGCACGATTTTGGCAAGCTCGTCCGCTTGTGCGCGGGTGAGCAGGATCGAACCGTTTTTCTGCATGCCTGCAATCAGTCGGTCTGCAACGTTGTTAAATACGAATACTTCCTTTTCGGCAATGCAGGGGAGATTGTTATCAAAGGTACAACCGTCAATGATGTCCTTCGCCGCCTTATCGATGTCGGCGGTGTCATCCACGATGACAGGGGGGTTACCCGCGCCTGCACCAATCGCCTTCTTGCCGGAGGAGAGCACGGCGCGTACAACGCCGGGACCGCCCGTGCAAACCAGTAGGCGGATGGCGGGATGCTTATACATCACGTTTGCGGTATCCAGTGTGGGCTTGACTACACTTGCGACCAGAACGTCAGGGCCGCCTGCCGATTGAACGGCACGGTTGACAAGGTCAACGGCGTAGTTAGAGGTTGCAATGGCGCCGGGGTGGGGATTGAATACCACGCCGTTGCCTGCGGCGATCATGCCGATGCTGTTGCAAATCACCGTTTCCGACGGGTTGGTCGAGGGGGTGATTGCACCAACGACACCAAAAGGTGCCATCTCGGTGAGCGTGAGGCCCGAATCGCCTGTTCTTGCTTCCTCTACGATATCCTCTGTGCCAGGCGTCTTGTCTGCCACGAGCATATGCTTTGCGGTTTTGTGGTCTACACGACCCATTTTGGTTTCTGCCACGCCGAGCGCCGCCATAATGGGTGCTTCGGCGCGAGTGAGCTCGCGAATCGCGGTAATGACGCGCTCGCGTTGCGCTACCGACATTGCGCGGACAGCGCGGTAACCCGCGCTTGCCGCTTCAATCGCTTCTTCCATCGTAGCGTATATGCCACGGAAGGCGCGTCCGTGGTAGGACGCGGCGGTCCATTCTGCCGTGTCGGTGCGATCCTTTTTGAATTGAGTGACAACGCGAGATACGATTTCTCGTACTTGCGCTTCCGTCAGGTTCGTTGACATACGGCTACTCCTTTCGGGTGATTTTCGGTTGAAAATTACTTGCCGAGAGCTGCCATTACGCGACGAGTGATCTCTGCTACGAGTGCGTCGTCGCTGTTGCCATGGTCGTGAGAGCCGCAGCTGCACTTGTGATCAGCGCCTGCATTGTCCTTGCAGCGGCACTTGTCGGTGCCGAGGTTGGGGCACTTCTTGCAGCCGGGGTGCTTGCCGGGCAGGTTGAACTTCTTGCGGAGATCCATCAGCTTCTCAAGCTCTGCACAGGGAATCTCGTCGACCTTGCCGAGCTGACGTGCGTAAAGGTTGATTTTTGCATTGAACTCAACCTCTTCCATCGTGAAGCAAGCGCGCTGGAGCGTGTTGCCAACGGTGAGAGCGCCGTGGTTCTTCAGCAGGAATGCGTCGTGCTGCTGCATGTAGGGCATCAGGGAGTCCGGAATCTCCATCGTGGAGGGGGTGCCGTAATCACAGGTGGGCACGTTGCCGATGGTGAGCACTGCCTCGGGGAGAATGTACTGGTCCATGGGGACGTTTGCAACGGTGAAGGCGGTTGCTACGGGAGGATGTGCGTGCACGACGGCGTTGACGTCGGGACGCTCCTTGTAGACGCGCATATGCATCTTGATCTCAGAGGAGGGGTTGAGGCGACCCTCAAGCTTGTTGCCTTCAGCATCGATCTTGATGATCATGTCGGGGGTCATGTAACCCTTGGATACACCCGTGGGGGTGCAGTAAAACTCGTTGGGACCAACCTTGACGGAGATGTTGCCGTCGTTTGCGGCTACGAAGCCCAGATCATAGATCTTCTTGCCTACTTCGCAGATCTCTTTTTTGATTTCGTAAGGGGATTTGTTCATGATTTTACGTCCTTTCAAAAGTTTTATGTTTTAGTATTGCTTCACAAGTTCATAAGTGTCGTTGGCGATCATGTATTCCTCGTCGGTAGGGAACATGACAACCTTGACAGGGGAATCGGGCGTGGAGAGTACGACCTCCTTGCCGCGAGGGCAGGTGGCATTGAGCTCGGCGTCGAAGCGGACACCAAGATACTCAAGTCCTTCGCAGGACATGCGACGCACGTCGCGGTCGTTTTCGCCAAGACCGGCGGTGAAGATGATAAGATCCACACCGTTCATTTCGGCAACGAAGGAGCCGATGATCTTCTTGATGTAATGCGTCAGGATCTCCATGGAGAGCAGTGCGCGTTTGTTGCCGGCTTCTACTGCATCCCAAATGTCGCGTGCGTCATTGGAAACGCCCGACACGCCAAGCAGGCCCGACTTTTTATTGAGCACGTCGTTGATCTCGTCTGCACTCATGCCCGTCTTGTTCATCATATAGGGAACAATAGAGGGGTCGATTGAGCCGCAGCGTGTGCCCATCGGTACGCCTTCCTGAGGAGTGAAGCCAAGCGTGGTGTCAACGGCGTGGCCATTCATCACGGCGGTGATGGAAGAGCCTGAACCGATGTGGCAGGAAATAATCTTTGCCTTGTTGTAGTCCATGCCGAGCCAGTCGCAAACCTTTGCGCTAACGTAGCGGTGGGAGGTACCGTGGAAACCGTAGCGACGGATGCCGTGTTCCTCGTACCATTCGTAGGGCAGGGGATAGATGTAAGCCTTGGGCTCCAACGTTGCGTAGAACGAGGTGTCGAATACGCCGATTTGGGGCTTGCCGGGCATCAGCGTCGTGCATGCTGCAACGCCCTTGAGTGCGGGAGGGCCGTGCAACGGGTTGATTGGGACGATAGACTCCAAATAAGCGATAGCTTCGTCATCCAGCACGCGCGATGAGGTGAACTTGCCGCCGTGTGCAAAACGATGGCCGACTGCCACGATCTCATCCGCGCTCTCGATCACGCCAAGTACGGGATCGGTGAGCAAGGAAAGCACCAGTGCAATTGCCTCGTTGTGTGTGGGCATGGGATGCTCCGCTTTGTGGGGGTCTTTGCCCGGGCGCTTGTGCGTAATGGAACCGGAAAGGCCGATTTTTTCGCACAAACCTTTTGCGAGTACGTCGCCCGTGCTCATATCAAACAGCTGATATTTGAGGGAACTACTACCCGCGTTGATGACCAGAATTTTCATGATCTCCTCCATTCGCCAAAGGGAAGAGCGGCTCGCGCCGTTTTTGCTTTGGCAACAGTAGTTTGTTACATCTATAATTATAACAAATTGCAAATGAAAATGCAATAGGAAATATATCGAGGTGAAAATAACATACTTTTTGGAGCAATGTAGAGCACAAACGAAAAAAAGCCCCCCAAAACGGCGTTTTGAACTCTGAAAAAAAGACGAAAAACAAGCTTTGAAAGTGCGTGATTGCTGAGGGAACGAGGAGATGAGATTGTGAAATATATCACGATTTCTCTATTGACATTAGGGGGGTATCATGCTATAATGTTATGTGTATAACCTGGGAAAGGAGGGATTAGTGTGAACGAGATCCGATTACTGGGAAAAAAGGTGATTGTGGATAAGTCCCCCATTCTCCTCGACTACAAGGTTGGACCTGATTGGCTTCAGTATTGGGAACCCAAGAACGGCGCGTGGGAATGTGACGGCGAGTATCTCATTGGTTACGAGAGGGCGAGCTGGTATGCAATTCTGTTCAGTCGCCAACGCTTTGAGGAAAACGTGATGTTCTCCTTTACGATCAAGGCAGAGCCCCCTGCGACGCGTGACCTTAACGCGGTGCTCTGTGCGAACTGGGATGACGACAAGGACGAGCTTGGCGAATCCTACGTGTGCGGTCTGAACGGCTGGTACGAGCATAAGAGCGGCATCGAGCGCAACGGCAGCTCCAACCTGTATTCCACCACCTCGCTGTACAAGTACGAGACAGGCAAGGAGGTCCGTATGACCTTCGGCTGCATCGACGGTCAGTCCTTTATGGTGGTAGACGATCAGCTCATTACCGAGCTTGTAGATCCGCAGCCGATCAAGGGTGGTCACATAGGCTTTTCCGCTTACTGCACCAAACTCAAGATCAAGGACATCGTAGTACAGAAAATTTACTGGGAAGAATTCCCGCAGGAATACGCCCCGGAATTTTAATTTTGAATTTCATTTAAGAAAGGAAATAAAGAACAATGAAGCAGTCAACCGACTTTCGTTACAACACCGGCGCGACCAGAGTGCCGTGGGCAGCAGTAGGCGAGAACTATAACGTTCACGACCTCATGGAGATCATCCGCTTCCTTATGCAGGGCGAGGGCGAGGCTTATGACAACGCCATCACCGCTGTTTGGGAGCAGGTTAAGAAGCTCGACGCACTTGCAACCCCCCCTGGCAAGCTCTCTCTTGGCAAGCAGGTAACCGCAGCAGAGGAGGCGTGCAACGCATACCTCGGCACCACCTCTTCCACGTTCGTAACCAATGCAACCGCAGGCTTCGAGATTGCTTACAAGTACGCAAACCTTAAGCCCGGTGACGAGGTCATCGTTCCCGCAATCACTTTCGTTGCTACTATGGCATACCCCTTGGCAATCGGCGCTAAGCTCGTATTTGCTGACGTTGATCCCAGAACCATCAACATGGATCCTGCCGACGTTGCAAAGAAGATCACCGACAAGACCAAGATGATCGTTCCCGTACATATCGGCGGTTACCCCGTTGACATGGATCCCATCATGGAGCTTGCTCGCAAG